>JBGOVF010000276.1:0-4116 GCA_041477975.1 Tepidiformaceae bacterium | reverse complement strand
CACCATCTACTTTGGCTCGGGGAGCGCGCTGGAAGTGGGCGATGCCGTCGTCAACATCAATGCGCCCGCCGATGCCCGGCCGCGCGACCGCTTGCGGGGCGGCAATCTCCTCCGCGACGACCTCGGCGTGCCGGTGTTCGTGGTCAACTCGGAGCTTGAGGCGATCGCCTGCTACCCGGTGCGGCAGCCCGACACCGGCACCTTTCGCTACTGGGAATCGGCGGGCACCTGCCACGTCTCGGCCCAGGGCCAGCGCGACCGCCGGGGGAAGTTCGTCCGGGACGAAGTGCGCATGCTGCCGCTGACGGACGGCATCAACCGCATCCCGATGATCCCGCTCTACGATGCGGCTTTCCACCACATGCACGGCTGGCTCAACGATGGAACGCCACCGCCTTCGCAGCCGAAGGTTGAATTCGCCGGCGAGCCGTCCGAAGTCGTGCGCGATGAGCACGGCATCGCCAAAGGCGGTATCCGTCTCCCCCAGGCCGATGTCCCGCTCGCCCAGAACAGCGCCATTCCGCTCACTGACGACATCTTCGCCTACCTCGGCGGCTCCAGCCACGCGTTTTCGCGGGGAAAGATCCACGCCCTCCACGGCGACAAAACGGCCTTCCTCGCGAAGTTCGAAGCGGCGGCGCAGCGCGCGGAGGCGGCAGGCGTCCTCCTCCCGCGCGACGTGGCGCCGCTGATCGCCGAGGCGGACCAGACCTGGCCCACGTAACCCGCCGGCTCCCCCTCTCCCGGATCGGGAGAGGGGGCCGGGCGGTGAGGGGCGCCGCGGGCGTCCGCCCTCTCGGAGTCGCGGCCGTCCCTGGCCGCTAATGCCATGCAACATCGTCGGGTGCCGCGGAGCCTCTCGCTGGCGCCCGGCGCCAGCGGCCACAGAGGGCCGCGACTCCGGTGAAACGCGATCTCCCCTCGCCCGGCCGCGGTGTCGGCCGGCCCATTCGGCGGCGATTGAGGTTTCATGTGAGTCTTCCAATGCACCACACCCCGCACTGTGGTTCGATCTAGGCCATGCACATCCTGCTTGTCGAAGACGAGACCCGGCTCGCCACCGCCGTTCGCCGCGTACTCGAAGAAGAGGGCCACGTCGCGGACTGCGTCGAAGATGGCGCCGATGCCTTCGCCCAGGCCCAGACCGAGGAATACGACCTCATCCTCCTCGACGTGATGCTCCCCACGATGAACGGGTACGACGTCGCGAAGCGGCTGCGCGCCAAAGGCAGCCAGGTCCCGATCCTCATGCTCACCGCCCGCGACGCCGTCGGCGACCGCGTCCAGGGCCTCGATTCGGGCGCCGATGACTACCTGGTCAAACCCTTCGCCCTCGCCGAACTGCTGGCGCGCGTCCGCGCGATGGGCCGGCGCACGCGCATGGCCGGCGCCGACCCGACCTCCCTCAAAGTTGGCGACCTCGAACTCGACCTGCGCACTCGCGAAGCGATCCGCGGCGGCCAGCGCATCGAGCTCACGGGCAAGGAGTTCGCCCTTCTCGAAACGCTCATGCGCCACCCGGGCCAGGTGATGACCCGCTCCCAGCTTCTCGATAGCGTCTGGAGCTACGACGTGCTGACCGAATCGAACGTCGTCGACATCTACATTCACTACCTCAGAAACAAGATCGAAAACGGCTTCGAAGAGAAGCTGATCCGCACCGTTCGCGGCGTCGGCTACGCGATCAGGACGGGCTGATGTTCCAACGCGCCCGCCTCGCCCTTGCCGCCTCCTTCGCCGCGGCCCTTGCGTTGACCGTCATCGCCATCGGCCTGGCGGCCTACGTACTCGCCCGCAACGGCCTCGACCGCCAGATCAACGAAAGCCTCGACTCCGCCAGCGCGCAACTGATGAACGCCTACTCGTTTGGCGACGACGGCCGTCCTCCGGCCAACAACAGTGGTGGCAACACTGTCAGCAACCCTCCCTCCCGCGGCAACGGCCCCGATTTCTTCGATTCCGACGGCGACCTTCGCGCGACGGGGCTTTCGAGCGACATCTTCGTCGTCGTCACGAACGCCGCGGGCAACGTGCAGGGCAACCCGCGCCAGATCGACATCGAAGGCTTCCACTTCGACCAGCTTGCGGCGCAGGCCGGCAGCTCGCTCCGGCGCGTGGACGTGAACTCGCTCGGTACGCGCTACCGCATTGCGACGTTCCCTTCGCCCCATAACGACGGCGACTACCTCCACGTCGGCCGCTCGCTGGAGGCACGCGACCATCAGCTCAACACGCTCGCCGTTGTTTTCGCCCTGGGCGGACTCGCCGGTCTCGTGGTCTCCGCCGGCGGGGGCTGGTGGCTGGCCGGGCGGGCGCTCGTTCCTATCCGGCGTTCGTTGGAAACCCAGCAACGCTTCGTCTCCGATGCTTCGCACGAACTGCGCACGCCCCTTGCCGTGGTCAAGGCGAACAGCGAGCTGCTGCTCCGCCACCAGGACGCGACCATCGAAGCGAACCTGGACCAGGTGGAAGCGATCACCGTCGAAACGGACCACATGGCTCGCCTGGTTGAAGACCTCCTCACCCTTGCCCGCGTCGATGAAGGCAAGGCGAACCTCGTGCGCGAAGAGGTGGACCTCGGCGCGCTACTGCAGGAGGTGGGGCGCGACATGGGCGTGCTCGCTGAGATGCACCAACTCACGCTGAACGTCGAAACCACGTCCGTCGAAGTCGAAGCGGACCGCTACCGCATGCGCCAGCTCGCGGTCATCCTCCTCGACAACGCGATCAAGTACACCCCGGCCGGGGGCACGGTGACGCTTCGCTGTCAGCGGGCCGGCCGCCACGCCGAGTTCTCCGTGGCCGATACCGGCCCCGGCATCCCTGATGAACTCCAGCACCGCGTCTTCGACCGCTTCTACCGCACGGATAGCGCCCGCCACCGCGCAGGCGGCGGCACCGGACTCGGCCTCGCCATCGCCCGGTGGATCGCCGAAGCGCACGGCGGCCGCATCACCCTGGAAAGCAAACCCGGCGCCGGAGCAACGTTCACGGTGCGCCTGCCCCTGGACTAAGCCTCGGCTTGGTCGTTGCGCTCAACCATGAGCCCCCGAATCAGAGCCGCGCGCGTCAGCAAGCGTCCGCCCCGGCAGCGAACCATCGTCGAATCTACGCGCACCGTGTTGCGGCAGGTCGTCTTGCTGTTGCGCAGGCCGTCGCCGCGGTACGCGAAGGTCGTCGTCACGCTGCTCACCGTCGCCGAGACCCTCCGGTCTTCGTAATCCCAGGAGAAGCTTTCGCTCCCGCGGGCGGTGAGGTCCCGTTTTCGTCCCACGTGTAGGACAGGACTGAGGACTGAGGTCGGCGTCTTTCGCGCCTGAATCAATCACCCGGCGCGGACTGAGGCCGTCGCTAAGGGGTCGCCGTAGCCGGGGACCATCGCGGTGGGATGACGACAACGGGCGCGACCGAGCGCGCGACAGTGGCTTCGGTCACGCTCCCAACCAGCTTGCGCCGAATCCCGGCATGCCCGTGACTGGTCATGACGATGACTCGCCCTGGAAGGTGGTAGACCATGTCGCAAATCACGGCTGCTGGATCGCCGTGGGCCACGTCCCAATCGATTTCAACGTCATGGAGTTCGTGGGCGACGTTGGTTAGATATGAAGACTCCAGGATGTCTCGGGCTGCGCCCGGGTCGCCCGGAGCGGCGACGCCTGATCGCTCCTGGTGAAGCACTTCCACGAGAGTCACCCCGAGTTCCAGCTCGCGGGCCACAGTTGCGATAGCAGGCAGTGAGCGGGCTGCGTAGCCCGAGCCATCGAGGGGAAGGATGAGACGCTCGATCCTCGTTGACGGGCAGCATTGAGGGCCAAAGAGCACGAGCGGGACTGTGCTTTCGGCCACCAGGGCACTGGCGAGACTCCCGCGCACCGACGCTACGATGCCCCGGAGTCCTCTCGTCGCGATCGCGATGAAAGCCGGCTCGTAGGCCGCGGCCTCGGCGAGGACTGCCGCGACCGTCTCGCCGGTTCGCGTCACGGCTTCAACCTGAACACGTCCGCGAAGCTTTGCCAGGTCAGGCGGCAAGAGCCCGGCATCGCCTACGGTGACGAGCCGAACCTCAAGGTCGGTCTTGCGAGCAACGGCGTCGAGCCAGGAGATCATTGGCTCGGT
>JBGOVF010000168.1:0-5931 GCA_041477975.1 Tepidiformaceae bacterium | reverse complement strand
TGGAGCCCGCATCCGGGTCGCCGTTCTTGCGCTGTTGCATCCAGCGCCCGAAGTAGGTGTGCAGCCACTCGACGTGCACCGGGTCGAGCGAGTTCTCCTGGCACTGGAGCCAACTGCAGGGCAGGTCCGCAATGGCCACGTCGCGGACGCAGTTCTCCCAGACGAGCGGGCCCCAGCGCGGGAGCAGCGGCGGCTCGTCGCGGCCGAGGTAGGCGAACAGCAGCCCGCCCAGCGCCTGCACGGGGTAGCCAGCGATCTTCACACGGTCCTTGAAGCGGGCCGCCGGGTTGGCGGTGTCTTCGAATGGCTGCTCGACGCATTGGCCTGTCGAGTCGTACTTCCAGCCGTGATACATGCAGCGCAGGCCGTCCGCTTCGGGGACGCCGTGGGCGAGCGAGGTGAGGCGGTGGGCGCAGCGCGCGCCGATGAGGCCGTAGTTGCCGCTCGTGTCGCGGTAGAGGACGAGGTCCTCGCCGAGGATGCGCACGAGCTTTGTGGGCTGTTCGTTCAGCTCCGCGACCGCACCGACGGGGTGCCAGTAGCGCCGCATCAACTCGCCCATGGGGGTGCCGGCGCTCACCTGCGTCAGCCGCTCGTTCTCCTCCCTGCTGAGCATCGCGCTTCTCCCGGCGGCGAATTCGTGGCCGCAATGCTAGCACGGCCAGAGGCCGAGCCGGTGGCGTTCCAACACGGCGCCAGACGCTGTTGCGAGTGCATTCCAGCGGGTGGTGGCTCGTTGTGAAACTGATCCCCGTCGAGCATACTTCGTGAAGTCGTTCATCGGAGGATGTCATGGGTGAAGTTGGGAACACCCCTCGCGGCGCGGGCGCCACGGCGACCGTACCCGGGAACGGCGGTCCGTCCGCGCCGGGCGCGGGGGCCGTGTCGAGGCCGTGCCAGAACTGCGGGGAGACCGCGACCGGCACCGGGCCATGCCCCCACTGCGGCCTCGATCCAGGGCCGCTCCCTCCGATCGTTCCCAAGGCCAGCGGCCCCGAAACCCCGTGCGGATTCTGCGGTGAATCCTACGCTGGCTCAGGGACGTGCCCCCATTGCGGCATCATGGGCCACCCGTACGATCCCGATGCGAACCCCACGCCGGTGCCGCCGCGCCTCGGGCCCGCGGTTCCCGAAGCGCGGCAAGGGCCGGGCGACGTGCCGCCGGCGCCGAATGCCCCACCCGAGAGCGTGCAATCAAGGCCAGCAACCGGGGCCGCGGAGGCCACGGCACGTGCGGAGAGCGGCGACGAGCACTCGCAGCCGCCGCAACGCGCACCAGAGGAGCACAGGGCGGCTCCATCTGGCGGTGATGAGCACTCGCAGCCGCCGGAGCGAGCCCCGGAGGAGCACAAACCGATCGGGGAGGCTGGTGATGAGCATTCGCGCCCGCCGGCTGACTCGCCTGCGATGAAGGCAATCAGGGAGGCTCGTGGAGAGGACCCGCGCCCGCCGCCGTGACCGCTGAGCATCTCGCCAGTTCCAGCATGCGCACGGCCCACGGATCGTGGAGCCTGGCGCTACAAACAGCCCGGCGCGTTACGAAGGTAGGAGGAGCAGAACCATGGGTGAGGTAGGGAACACAGTTCCGGGCACGGGCGCCACGGTCAGCCCACCGACGCCGGGCTCAACGCAACAGGCGCCCGGGGGCGGGGCCACGCCTTCAACGGTCTCCGTGCCAGCGGCAGCGACACCAACGGCAGGCAGCGGGGCCGCAGTCACCCGGAAGGCTCCGCCCGGGATAAGCAGCAAGACCCTCGCATGGCTCCAGAGCGAGCTCGATGACGTGAACGCCGGGCGCTGGAAGCCACCCGGAAGGCCCCCGCCGGAGTGACCGGCGAATGCATCGCTCACTGGCACCGGGCGCTCGAAGCGATCAAGCCAAGTCCGTGTGAGGTCCCGGGGTGCACGTCACCGCGGCATCGAGGCCTTGCGCTCGTAACGTGTAAGCAGACGTGAACCGGCCCGGCCCAGCCGCGACCGCGAGCGCCCGTTTTGCTGCCATCATCGGCGAGCTGCCGCCGGAGGTCCCGGCCGGCATCCTGGGGCTCGAACACGAATTCGCGGTCCACGCCGATGGTCGCCAGGTCGACTTCCGAGACCTCATCGACCGCCTGCAGCTCGGCGGGCGCGCGCTGGACCCGGCCGACCCGTGGGCGCGACGCCTGCCATCGGGCGGGGTCATTACCTGCGACGAACGCGAAGCGGAGATCGCGATAGCGCCGGTCGCGTTGCGCCAGGGGTTTTCGAACGACGTTGTTCAAAACGCCGGGCAGCTGCGCGCCGTGCTCGAATCCGCGCTACCCGGCGGCCATCGCCTCGCCGGGTACTCGACGCACATCAGCGCGGCCATGCCCGACGTCCTCAACGACGCCGCCTGTGACCTCTTTGCGCGACGCTTCGCTCCGGCGCTGATGCTGATGATGGACGACCGGGAGGCCCCCGGGCTCCTGGTCCGTCCTCGTCCCGGCCGGATCGAACTGGGAGGCTCGTACGTGAGCGGTCCGCAACTGCGGGCTGCCGTCTCCTTCGCCGCCGGAAGCGCCAGGGCGTGTGCCGATGTGGCCGCGGGGAAGCTCGACGTGCGAGCGTTGCCGCCGGCCCTTCGCGCAACCATCGAGCCGGCGGTGAGCCGCTACGGCTGGTTCGTCGGGCGGCACGCGTTCGGCCCCGACCTCTATCGCGAAGGCCGCCGCGCCCGGCTCACTACCGAGACGGGCGGGGAGCTCAGTTCGGGTGAGCTTCTCACTCTCGCCTGGGTGTGCGCACGCTCGTCGCTTGGTCCACTCGGCCTCGGCCCGGACGCCGAGATGGTGGAGGCTATCGTGGCCGCGGCCCTGCCGCTCCCATCGGAGCAGGTCCTGGATGGCGGTTTGGACCGGTGGGCCGAAGGTGCGACGCCGTCGCCGTTCGGCAGCCTGTTGTCCCCTCGCTACCGTCCGGGATTCGCGGTCGAAGTCGCGTTCTCGCGCTGGCAGGCGAGCATCTTCCGTGTCTCGGGCACCGGCCGCACCGCGTTCGCCTCAGTCCCCGGCACACTGCTCGAATCGTTCCTCCGAAAGCTCGACGCGGGCGCCCTCGACGAAACAGTGGTGGCGTTCCTGAGCGCCGAACCTTCCGGCCGAGTCCTGGCATCGAACGCACAGACAGCGTCGCCGGGCCTCTTCGACAGCGTCGCGACCACCGCGGTGCTGGTCGCGCCAGAGCGCGTCCCGGTCACGGGAGAGTGGTACGTCGAGGGAACGAAACGCAAACCCCAGACGGCGACACATTCGACGACGGAGATGATCCCTGAACCGCGCACGTGGCGATGGATACCCTGGCTCGGCGGCGGCCTCATCGGCCTGATAGTGGCGCTCACCGCAATCGCGATCGGCGTTACCCGCGGCGGATCAGCACCTGCCCCGCCGCCAGCAGGCCCCCCGGTTGCTGCTTCGGTCGGGGCGGCCACCTCACCGGAATCGTCGTCTCCCGTTCCCGGCGCGGCAACGACCGTCGAGCCGCCGGTCGCCGAGACGCAAGCATCGCCGGGAGCGGGCGTCACCGAGACTCCGACGCCCGTTACAGTCACCGCACCAGCGCCATCCGGGGTTGCCGCCGCTCCGTCGGCCTCTCCACCTGTCGCTGCCGCGCCCTCTCCGTCCCCTTCCCCTTCTCCCAGCCCGAGCCCGAGGCCCAGTCCAAGCCCGGCCCCGCCGCTGAACACTGGTACCTACGAGGGCACGATCGTGGTGCTCACCGACCCGTTCGGACACGCGCCGTTCATCGGCCCGATGCCAGCGACGCTCGACGTCTTGTTCACCCGTGGCGTCGTGACCGGAACGGTGACGATCACCATTTCGGGTGTGCCTCCGTGGATCGAGGTGAAGGGTGCGGGCACCTTCAACGCGGACACCGGGGCCTTCACCGCGACAGGCGCAGGACGGGTGACCGCGGATCTGATCCCCGTTACGGCGAACTTCGTTGGCACGTTAAAGGATGGGGTGCTCTCGGGTAATCTCACAGTCACGGGGACGCCGCAGGGCTCGATTACGTATCACGTTCAGATGAGGAAGCGGTAGCGGCAGGGCGCTTTGGAAGTGGGGGCGCCGGCGCTCACCTGCGTCAGCCGCTCGTCCTCTTCCCTGCCGAGCGTCGTGCAACTCCCGGCTGGGGATTCGTGGGCGCGATGCTGGCACGGGAGGGAGGCGGCCAGGGGCATCCTTCCGGTCGGATCGGCTGTACACATAGAGCTGTTCGGCCTCTTGTCGGGCGCTTAGAAGAGTGAATCGGAAGTGAATCGACCCTCACGGCCGCCCCGCCAGGAAGCCCTCCAACACTTCGTTCGTCTCCTTGGGCGCTTCTTCCGGGAAGAAGTGGCCGGCTTCGATGCGGCGCCCGCGGAGGTCCGGGAAGTAGCGGCTGAACTGATCCGAGAAGGGGTTGCCTGTGGGGATGCGGTCGGCGGGCTGGCCTTCGACCGAAGTGCCGCGAGAGCGCGCGAGATACGACCCGAACATCCAGAGCGTCGGGTTGGGGAAGGTTTTGTGGCGATCTTCGGGGCCGTAGTCCATGAAGTTGACGTAGAGCGGGTGCTTCTCCAGGCCGTCGGGGTGGAGCCACATCTCGGCGACCTTGCGTTCGCTGAGGAACTCGAAGCGCTCGCCGTGAGCCGCAGACGGGTCTTCGTGGACGATGTGGAAGGGCAGGGCGTAGCGGTAGTAGGAGATGGCGTGGAAATGGCTCATCGGGTCGGCGAAGGCGCGCTGGTAGTGGGCGATATCGTCGCCGGTGGCCCACGACGTACCGCCCGGTCGAGCGCCGAAACCCCACGGCGATTCGGGACGGGACGGCAGCGGATTCGACGGCGCGCGGCCACAGACCGCTTCGATGAAGCCGGCGTGGTGTTTCGCGAAGAACTCTTCGGGCAACGGTTCGGCCTTGAACCAGTAGCCGTGTACGCCGCCGGGTGTCCAGACCGTGCAGAGGGTATCGAGCAGAGCGAGGCGAGTGACGCGGTCCGGCCAGTCGATGGCGAGCTTGAAGGCGACGATGCCGCCCCAGTCGTGGGCGACGACGGCTGCCTTCGCGATGCCAAGCGCGTCCATGAAGTTGACGATGTCCTGGCCCAGCAAGTTGCGCGTGACACGGACGCCGGGCTTATCGGTCTGGCCAAAGCCGCGCAGATCGGGTGCGAAGCAGGCGTAGCGGTCACTGAGTGCCGCGAACTGGTGGCGCCATTCGTACGAGGTCTCGGGGAAGCCATGGAGGAAGATGACGGGCTCGCCGGTGCCCTGCTGGAGGTAGTGCATGCGCAGGTCGCGCGTCTGGACGAAGTTCGATTGCATGGGGGGTGCTCCTCGCGTGGGGGGAGTCTAGCGGAGCGGGGGCGAGGGGAAGGTGGGTGCCGTGCGCGGACGCCAGAGCGTCCGGCTCAGGAATGGGCAACTCCCGGCGGCGGATTTGTCGCGACGTTAACACGGGAATGGGGACCGAAGGCGTCCGTGTTGGACAAAGACGTCTGGACGTCTTAGTCTGTGAACGATGAATCGCCGTGCGCCAGGTGAAGTCCGAGACAGCGTCCTGAGCTACCTTTCCTCCCGTGGTAGCGCGTCCGTCGGCGAGATTCACGCTGGGGTTGCGGACGACCTGGGCGAACGGGTGTCTGCTTCGTCGGTTCGCTCCTATCTTCGCCTCAACGAAGGGAAGACGCTCTACAAGCTCGCGCGAGGGCAATACTCCCTGGTGCCCAGCTCGCCGTGCCCGCCCGAAGAAACGCTCGAGCCGGCCGCGGCCTGGGGCAACGTACGACTATTCCAGGGCGACTGTCTCGATTTCTTACGAAATCAACCAATTCACTCGTTTCACGGCGTGGTGACCGATCCCCCGTATGGCCTGGTCGAATACTCGTCCACTCAAATCGCGAAGTTGCGGCGAGGAGTTGGTGGAGTGTGG
>JBGOVF010000510.1:0-2696 GCA_041477975.1 Tepidiformaceae bacterium | reverse complement strand
TTCAACGAGGTGTTCTTCGAAGACGTGCGGGTGCCCGTGGCGAATCGCGTGGGCGAAGAGAACAACGGCTGGTACGTGGCGATGACGCTCCTCGATTTCGAGCGCTCGAACGTGGCCTCTATTGCCGCGAACCAGCGGACGCTCGAGTTGTTGGCCGCGAACATGCGGGAGCAGAAGCAGGGCGGCGCTTACCGCGACATCCTTCGTCACCGCCTCGCCGACCTCTGGATCGCAAACGAGACCGGGCGGCTGCTGAGCTACCGGACGGCCTGGATGCAGGAATCGGGCAGGGTGGCGAACTACGAAGCCTCGGTGATCAAGGTGCTGGCGACCGAGCTGGCAGCGAAGATCACGAATTTCGGCGTGAACCTGATCGGGCCGGCCGGTGCGCTGGAGCCGGATTCGAAGCACGCGGTCTACAACGGCATCATCGAAAAGGGCCACCTCTCGAACGTTTCGCCGATGATTTACAGCGGTTCGAGCGAGATCCAGCGGAACATCATCGCCACGCGTGGCCTGGGGCTGCCACGGGACTGAGGCGTCTTCACCGCCAAGACGCCAAGATGACGCCAAGGGCCGCCAAGGTGAGCCCCGAAGACATTGAGCAACTCACGCGGTGAGCCCGCGGAGGCGCTCGTCCAGTTCGGCAAGCGTGCGCTTGTGGTTGAAGCGGCTGAGCACCCAGCGCCGTCCGTCCTGGTTGAGCGGCAGCGCCCCGGCTTCGTGTTTGGCGATGAGCAGACGCAGGGCGGCCGCAACCTGCTCGAAACCGCTCGCCTGGATGGCGCCCGGGATAGCGTTCGTGTAGATGAGATAGCGCCCGCGCGAGAGGGCCTCGATCGCCATGAACGACATGCCGTCGTGGTTGGTGAGCCGCACCGAGACCGTAATCTCGCGGTAGACGCTGTCCAGGCCATCGATCCAGCCGCGCGCCTCGAGGTTCGGCGGCATCCCCGGTGGCAGCGTTTCGGGCGGCGAGGGGATTAGGATGAACTCGATCTCAGGAAACTCGACCGGCAGGCGGAGGATCGTCTCCATGTCGAACACTTCGCGGTCGAAGGGGTCGGCCGGGAGGTAGAGGAGTACGCGGAACTTGTCCGGGAGCGGCGGCGGGCGGCCGGCGGCGACGGGGATCGGGAGGGCGACATAATCGGCGGTCACGCCGATCGTGCGGAGCTCTTCCACCAGCCAGGGCGCATCGCACCAGTGAATCGCGCGCTCGGCGATGCGCAGCGAAACGCGGTGCCTGGCGTGCTCCTCCCGAGCGATGAGCACATCCGTGCCCACCCAGTGGATGACGACCGGTTTCCTGCGCACCATGAGCATCCGGTCCTGGGGCGACCCACGCTCGATCCGGCTGCCGATGAGGTAGAGCACGTCGGCGGTAGCCACGCGCGGGGCGAGCTTCGCCCAGCCGCCGACGCTGCGGCCGGGGTGAGGCAGGTACTGGGCGCGCCAGCCAAGTTCGGCGAGGTCGGCGGCAAGCAGTTTGCCGAAGTAGGGCAGGCCGAGGATGAGGATGCTGCCTCGACGGTCCTCTTCGATTGCGGGTTCAGCCTCGGCGGGAGCGGTCATGGGCCGGGCTCGCCGCGGCCGGCGAGGCGCGCTCGTGGAGCGAGGAGCGTGGCGCCCGCCGGGACATCCTTGTCCACGAGGGCGTGGGCGCCGATGGTTGCCATTTCGCCCACGGTGACACCGTGGAGGATAGTCGCGCCCAGCCCCAGGTACGCGCCGCGGCCAATGCGCACGGGGGCCTGCTCCCGGGGCCTGCGCTCTCGCAGCGGCCCGGGGCCGACGTCGATGTGCGTGACAATGCTGCAGCGCATGGAGAGCGTGGCTTCGTCCTCGATCACTACGTCGTCGGCGAGGTCGATGATCACGTCGGTCCCGAGGTGAACGCGCTTGCCGATGCGCAGGCGACGAAAGTCAACGTCGGCGTTGACGATGTGAATCGGGCCGTGAATAGAAACGCCGCTCCCGACGCTGGCGCCGAACTCGCGGAGGATAGCGACGTGGGCGTTCGTCGTGGAGCGCAGCTCCATGGCGATGCCTTCGATGCCATCGCGAAAGTAGCGAGCACGGCGCCGGGCGCGACCCCAGAAGCCGAGGCGATCGCGCACCGGGCGGAGGATGGGAGCGAGCGTCGAGCGAAGGCGGGCACTGGCGGTCATCGGTTCTCCCCCGCCTTAGCGGCTGTAAACTGTCCGTAAACAGTTTGAAGAAGTCCGCTCCAACGCGGAACGCGCCTTGCCTGCACACCAAGGCGCTCATACGCTGCAATTGTATGGGAGCCGGGAGCTCCCCGAGTGAGGCACCATGAAGCGAGCGTTACTTATCGGCCTGGGTGCGATCAGCGTGGCCATCGCAGCAGTCCCCGCAATCGCCAGCGCGGCGGATTTCCCGCCACCCCCGCCGGCGACTTACTACGGCACGGTGCCGGCCGGCATCGGCTCGGGGCAGGCTGTCATCGCTATCGTCCTCGACGGCCAGAGTTCCGCCGTCTGCGGGGACGGCGTGGTCGTGCCCGACCCACAAAACTCCAACAAACTTTCCTACGCCGTGGACGTGGCCCAGGATGCCCAGATTCCCGGCTGCGGCAAGGCCGGCCGCACCGTCATGTTCTTCTTCAGTGGCGCCGGGATTGGCGGCGGTCGGCTCGCGACAGACTCTGCGTCCTGGAATGGGCCCGGCGGCTC
>JBGOVF010000194.1:0-5400 GCA_041477975.1 Tepidiformaceae bacterium | reverse complement strand
GGCTCGTGCACGACGGTGACCTCGTCCACCTGGTGACAAACGACCTCGGCGCGTTCGAAGAACTGGCCGACCGGGTCATTGGCTACGAACCTTCGTACGGCGAATCGGCCAAAGTGGTGCGCGCGGCGGAGAGCGTGTTCGAGGGGAAGCGCAGGGGCAGCGAGATCGCCTACCTGGGCGAAGTGCCGCGGTTCCAGCGGGCCGTCTTGCGCGCGACGGCGACGATCCCGCGCGGCGAAGTGCGGCCCTATGGCTGGGTTGCGCGGCGGGCCGGGTCGGCGGGGGCGGTGCGGGCGACCGGTACCGCGCTTGGGCACAACCCGGTGCCGTTCATCGTGCCGTGCCACCGCGTCGTGCGTTCCGATTGGACGCTGGGCGAGTACTCGGCGGGTGGGCCAGACGTGAAGAGCACGGTCCTGCGCTGGGAAGGCTTCGAGCCGACTGAATTGGCCCCGCTGACTGCCGAGCATGTGAAGTTCGTCGGGGACAAGCCATCGCGCACGTTCTGCATGCCCGTTTGCGGCGGGGTTCTGCCGACGAGCGGACCGGACATCGTTCGCTTCCGCTCAGTCGAGGAAGCCACAATCGCGGGTTTCCGCCCGTGCGACCACTGCATGCCAGCCTGATCTACGGGGCGAGTGCCTGGACGGCTGTCTTCGCGGCCGCCTCGTTCGTCGCGATTGCGAAGACCACCTCCGAGCCGGATTGAGACGGGCGGGCGACGATCCGGCCACCGTCGAGCGCGGCGAAAGAAACGCCGCGGTCCGTGGTGACGCGGGCGCCTGAAGCTTCCAGCAGCGCCTGCTGCGCTCCCGCAAACTCCCGGGCCTCGGCCGGGTCGTTGAAGCGGATGCGGAAGACCGCGAGGCTGTCTTTGTCGTGGGTGTAGACGTCGTAGTGGTCGCCGGTCCAGCCGGCGGCGGCGATCAACGCGGTGAGCGCTGGCAGCTCGAGTTGCAGGTAGTTGTAAAGCCCGAATTCACCCAGGGTGCCGCCCGAATCATGCTTCCATCCGCCGAGGGGGCCGCTCAGGTCGGGAAGCGAAACGGCTTCGGGTTGCCACCCCTTGGCGAAGAGTTCCGGGTGAAGGATCACGGCCGTGGAGACCGGCTGGCCCTTGAGGATGGCGTCGATCGGGGCCGTGCCTGAAGATTGGCGGAGGACGTTGACCCAGTCAGCGCCCGTCACGTACGGGAACCGGAGCTCACGTTCGATCGAGGCCGGGGCTCCCCCGTGCGCCCCCGCGAGCAAGAAGAGCGTCCCACCGGCGAGCGGAATGACGCGCGGCGCGGCGCCGTACTTCGCTGTGTAGAGATCCTGGTTCGTGACGGCGTCGCCTTCGATGACGCAGGTGAGCGCGAGGCTCGCATCCAGATCGTTCGTCACGGCCACCGCCCGCCTGCCGATGTCGAAGCTGGAATCCTGGATGGTGTGCGTGAGCTCGTGGGCGACCGTCGCGCGCTCGGCTGACGTCAGTTCGGACAGTTGGAAAGGCCCGTCGCGAACGATCCAGAGCGTCTTGTCGGCCGGCACGTAGAGGCCGACAAAGGCATTACCGATGAAGGCGAGGTAGTCGGCGAGGTAGTCCTCGTTCGGCCCCAGGTGGCCCAGGAGCCGGTAGAGCGTCGTGGTGCGGGCAAAGGTCGCGCGGTCGTCGGCCGTCAGCGTGCGCTCGATGAGCGCGGCGGCGTCGCTCCGCCGGACCGTACCCACTTTTAAGTCCTTGGGCGGCGGGAGCCCGCGGATGGAGGCAACATCGGCGAGCATCTGGCGCACGTCGCCGCCCATTGGCTCGACCTTGAAGCGGCTGTCGCCGGTCCTGCCGCATGATGCCCCGAAGAGCAACGCGGTCGCGGCGAGCACGGCCAGGACGCCGGACCGAGAAAGGCATCGCGTTCCTTGCTCCGGATTCGGAGCCTGACGTATTCTGGCCTGTACGGCGCATTCGTCTAGCGGCCCAGGACACCGCCCTCTCAAGGCGGAGATCAGGGGTTCGAATCCCCTATGCGCTACCAGGGTTCGAACAGCGGGCAGGGCACAATCCCTGCCCGTTTTGTTGTGCCGAAGGCGCGCGTCGGAACGTAACATTGCGGGGTAACTCAGACTCCTTGGTGGAGGGTGTCATGGCCTTTGTGGACGAAGCAACGGCGCAAGCCTACCGCGAGGCGTGGGAAGCCTGGAAGAAGCAGGTGGAACACGTGCATCGGGTGTTTCTCGATGGCGAGCGCATCCTGCCCGACCAGATCAAGGGCCTTCTGAACCGCGAATCGCGCGCGAAAGAGAAGTACGACGCTGCGCGCCTCAAGCTCCTGGGGCTGGACGACGCTGCGCTGCCTGGCGGCACCGAACCGGCCGACGGGAACCCCTTCCGTTAAGGAAGAGTTCACGAATGGCAAAGCAAGGCTGAGCTATGCTGGGGCCGGTGTGGCGAACGAAGTGACGACTCACGGAAACCTCGGCAACCGCGCGCCTCCGCGCCGGTTCCTGTACGGGATCTTCATTGCGCTCGCAGCTATTCCGGTGGTCGCCTTTGCGATCGGCCCGCTTTCGAGCGACAGCTTCAGCCTGGGCGGGCCGGCCGGACCGCTGCTCGCGTTCGCGGCGGGCGTCCTTTCGTTCGTTTCGCCGTGCGTCCTGCCGCTGGTGCCCATCTATTTGGCGCACCTCTCCGGAGCGAGCGTGGTCAACGGGCGAATCACGAACGACCGGCGGGTGACGTTTACGCACGCGCTGGTGTTCGTCGGCGCATTTTCGGCGGTGTTCATCATCCTCGGGACGGCGGTGGGGCTGCTGGGCTCGTACTTCTTGAAGGACCACCAGCGCGACCTGGAGGAGTACGCGGGCCTGATGCTGGTTGGGCTCGGTGTGCTGCTCGTGCCTTCAGGCAAGTCGCGCGACCCGCTGCGCGCGGCGTTACTGCTGCTCGCACTGACCGGCGTGTACGTGTTCGTTTCGCGCATCGGGACCGTGGCCGATGACCGTACACGTCTCGTGTTGCTGGGCGCGGCGCTGGTGCTCGTGTGGCTGCGGTTCGCGGGCTATCTGCCTCTGACCGTGTTCGCGCGCACGTTCGAAGTGCGCCTGGGCGAGCACCGCGAGGTTGGCTACGCGAAGTCGGCGCTGGTTGGCGGAGCGTTCGCGATTGGCTGGACGCCGTGCATCGGGCCGATCCTCGGAGCCATCCTCACTCTGGCTTCGACTTCAGACCACGCCTTACAGGGGACCTACCTCCTGTTCGCGTATTCGGCGGGTTTGAGCATCCCGTTCTTGATCGCGGGGCTGGCGCTTGCCGACGTGACTACGTTCCTTCGGCGGCTGCAGCGGTACTCCGGGATCATCGAAGTTGCGAGTGGTGTGACAATCGTGGCGGTGGGCATTCTGCTGGTGAGCGGGAGCCTGACCGGGCTGAACAGCTACTTCAACTTCGCGGACTTCAACCAGGGGTTGTGAGCGCCGGAGCCATGATCGTAAACGAAGGGTCATGCTACGCTGGCGGGCGCGGCGCGTTCGTCTAGAGGCCCAGGACGCCGCCCTTTCAAGGCGGAGATCGGGGGTTCGAATCCCCCACGCGCTACCAACTCCCTTCGCTGGTACCGGCCCCGCCTCGATGAGCCGTGGCGGCGCGATTGAGCGACGACAGACCTCTGGGTAGGCAAATGGTTTCGCCCGCGCGCGTAACCGACGGCTCCTTCCCCAGGGAGACACACGGAAGCTTCTGGATACCGGGCCTTTTTGCCTATGCCCTCGTTGTGAAGCGCCGCCGATCGAGATGGTTCGCCTTATTGGCGGGACTAAGTTACGTCGGACTGCTATCGGTGCTACTGTTCGTGCGCGGTCGCGAGGCGACGCCGCGGCCCCCAGCGGTTTCGTGATCGGGACCCACACCGAACTCGCCGTCGTTGCCCTCAAGTGCCGTGCTGCCACGTGGATTCGTGCGAGCCCAGGATCGGCCGCCCGGCAAGCTGAAGGCCGACGACACCGAACCCGCAGATGGGCGCGCTGTTGAGCGACACTATGAGCTCTCTGTAGCGTCTTCCTCGGTGAAGGGTTCTGCCCTGTAAGGGACGAAGCCCGTATCACCGCCGGCAAGCACGGTGGAGGACAGCCTGACCCCACTATGAGACGGCCTCGGTGCCCTCTAACCGACCTGTCGGCCCTCCGCCAGCTTCCGGTTCCTGACCTGATAGGAGCACGTGCACCCGCTCGAGAGCGTTCCGTCGGTCCGGAAGCCCGTGCTGACTTTCGTGGACGGGAGGAACAACAGGATGATCTCGGTTGGAGTCGATGCTCATAAGCGTGTGCACCAGGGAGTCGCACTGGACGAGGCTGGACGGGAGGTGGGCGAGTGGCGGGGAGCCAACTCCCCAGACGGCTGGCAGCAGTTCCTCCAGTGGGTCACAGGCCTTCAGGAGGCCAGGATGGTCGGTATCGAAGGCGCCTGGGGATACGGACGTGGGCTCGCGCAGTTCCTCGTCCTGCACGGTGAAACGGTCTTCGAGGTCAACAGCCGCTGGACGGCGATGGGCCGTCGCATCGCACGAAAGCGCGACAAGACCGACCGACTGGACGCGAGCGCGGTGGCTGCGTACGTCCGTCAACAAGGCGCTAACCTTCCCGCTGTTGCCGCGGAGGATGAGACGGCAGCACTGGGCATGCTCAGCAACGAGCGCGACGCAGCCGTCGGCGAAGCGACCCGCGTCCGGAACCGGCTTCACGCCTTGCTGCTCACGATCGATCCTGCCTACGGGACCGTCTACGGTCCGCCAAAGTCGCGACGGGTCTTGGTCCGCCTGGAAGCGATGGCGCCCGCCACTGACGGCCTTCTCGACATCGAGCGTTCAGGCATGGTGCGTCGCCTTGCGCAGCGTCTCCGTCGGCTAGAGGACGAGGCGGACGAGCTCGCGGAGCGTATTCGTGAACTCGCCGCTCCGAGATACTCGGCGCTCACTCAGTTGTGCGGGATCAACCTTCTCACCGCCGGCATGCTCGCCGGCATGCTTGGGCCTGGACAACGCTTCGCAACAGATGCCCAGCTCGCAGCCTACGCGGGCGTCTCGCCGCTGGAAGCATCCTCGGCGAGCCGAGTCAGACACCGTCTCAACCGTGGAGGCAACCGACGCCTAAACGCGCTGTTCTACCGAATCGCGCTCACGCAAGCTCACTACTCGCCCGCTGCCCGAGCCTACCTGGCTCGCCGCGTGTCGGAGGGTAAGACCAAGCGCGAAGCTATTCGAGCGCTCAAACGGCACCTCGTTCGTGTGGTTTGGAAGCTCTGGAAGGAATGCGTAGATCCCTTCAGCACCGGCGAAGTCCTCGTTCAAGCTGGCGCTTGAACATAGGAGCGTCGGTTCGTGATGAGAGACCTGAAGTGCTAGACGACCGCTGCGGCCGTGAGGGCAT
>JBGOVF010000533.1:0-2556 GCA_041477975.1 Tepidiformaceae bacterium | reverse complement strand
GCAGTCCCTGCCTGAGCGCGTGGCTTCCTGAGACGCCCTATCGGCCACAGAACGCCCCCGACAGTGTTCGTGGTATGCGCCGTGGTCGGGGGAGGGCCGGAGGCGGAGCAAATGCGAACTCGTCGCTTGCGCTCCGCCTCCGGCTCTTCGCTCGCCACCGGAACGCCGTCCGGCTGATGGCCAGGGAAAGCCTCACCGCCAGGATCCGCGGCGAGTCTTGGTCGAGCGCGCCTCCCGCTAGCGCAGGGCCGGCCCATCGCGCTCAGTATTCCCGCGTCTCGGCAACCTCGAAGATACGGGTTGCCGGGTTCGTCGCGATCGTGCCCTGGAGGTTCGCCCAAACCCCGCGCATCGCCGAGAGAAGCGCCTCGGCGTGGGCTGCGTCATCGAAATCGAGTTCAACCATCACGTCGTTTGGATTGTCGGTGGGACGGAGGATGCGGTATCGGCGTACGCCCGACTGCTTCCGGCCAACCGGGTCGCCGTCAAAAGCGGCCTTCCATCCCTCGTAGTTGGGCACCAGGTGCTGAATTTGCAGAGTGTGCATCGTTCTCTCCGGTCATGAATCGACAGCCGCCGCGGGAATTCGGACGCTGAGAAGCCGAGTGAATCGCCTTGTCTGGCTGCATGCTAAGTCCGGGACAGCCGCAATGTCAGCCTCGGCTGGCCGGGCCCGGCGGTACTGTTCGCCGTGCCGGCCCGCCAGTTTCACACCGATCGCACCCCTACCGGCCGACGCGTGTCTGTTTGATAAGGAACTCCGCCACGATCGGCGTCGTCTTGAGGTTTGGATCGCCCGTGGCGGGCGCCGTGACCGAAGCCCACCAGCCGCCGGTTCCGCCCTTCACCGTGATGAGCGCGACCTCCGTGTTGCCCTTGCATGGGCCGTACCGCTTTTGTTCGGTCACCTGGGTGAGCATGGTCACGGCGGCGTCCGCGGCGCACCCATCGAGCTTCCGCCAGTAGTCGATGATATCGGTTACGGCGGGCACCGGCAGTCCGGAAGACGCGCTGATGCCGCCGCCGTACGGGGCATTCGGTGTCTCCGTACCGTGCATCAGCAACATCGAAACCGGGCGCGCAGTCGCGCAGTCCGTATTGTCGCGGTGGCCGCTGCTGACATCGGCGAATGCGGCGATACGGTCGCCCAGCTCGCAGGCGACGCGGTAGCTCATCGCGCCCGAACTGGCGGCATAGCCGATGAATGAGATACGGTCCGCATCCACCGGATACTTGGCGGTCATCACGTCTAACAGCGCCTTGAAAAAGGCGATGTCGTCTGGGGGTTGCTGGGTGCCCCAGTCGATCTTCCCATGATTCCAGAAGCAGCAAAGCGCTCCTCCAGGTTGCCCGACGGCCGGGCTACCTTCCGGCCAGACCGCGACGAAGCCAAGCCGATCGGCCTCGGCATCAAGGCCGATGCCGTAGCGCGCACGCAGCCCCACCGCGGGGAACCCGGGGGGCGTGAGGAAAACGATGGCAGGTGCTTTGGCCGCCGAGAGCTTCGCGGGCACGTAGACGACCGCCTCGCGCTGCACCCCACCTACCGTCAGCGTCTCCTTCGTCTCCTTCCCCACAACTGGGCCTGCAGTGGGCGATGGAGCGGCAACTGTTGGCGATGGGGCGGTTGTCGCCGTCGCCGCGGCGGTCGTTGGGCTGGCGGCCGCCGCCACGGTCGGTGCAGTGCCGTCGTCGTCTCCGCACGACGCGGCGAACAGTGCCATTAAGGCCACGAGCGCGGCCGCCCAAATCGTGGCGAGCCTGGCGGGGGACGAAGGCCCCATTCCTGGCTGTGGCGTCAATGTCGGCTTCATCTGTCTCTCCTCTGGCTGAAATCGGGGTGAGGGTCCGCCAGGCGCCGCCAGTGGCTCACGTCCGGCGAAGTCCTCACCGCCGCCGAGTCTCATGCGAACACACGTGCGCCCGCATCGCGCAAAGCGCGCATCTTTCTCCGGCGGGAAAGTGGCCGAAAGCACGCAGGCCGGGCGGAACTCAGGTCAGGTTGTGGCGGAGAGCGAACGCGGTGGCGTCCGCTTTGCCGCGGGCGTCGATCTTGGCGTAGATGTTTGTGATGTGCCGCCCAACCGTCCGTTCGCTGAGGACGAGTTCGGCCGAGATCTCGCGGTTCGTCCGTCCAGATGCTATCAACCGCAATACTTCGACCTCTCGACTTGTGAGGCCTCCCGGCCGGCCGCCACGGTCGCCGGCCGAGACGCGGTCGAGGCGGGCCCAAAGCGCCTCTGCACGTTCCAGCCCGGGGCGCATACCCATCTCACGAAGCTCCGGCACAGCGCGTTCGAGATGATCGCGCGCTTCGGCTGCTTCGTCCGCGAACGAGTCGAGAATGAGCGAGGCCATCGCAACCCGGGTCAGCGCGATCTCAGGCCGGAAATACATAGCGCGAGCCTGGTCAAGGGCGAGGAGGAGAAGCGCCCGAGACTCGGCCGGTTGGCCCAGCAAAGACTTCGCTTCGCCGACGACACGGTTCACCATGACAAGGCTGTTCGTGACTTCCTGCGTCCCCTCAAGCTGGCACGCGAACTCCGATACCATCTC
>JBGOVF010000209.1:0-5073 GCA_041477975.1 Tepidiformaceae bacterium | reverse complement strand
GCACGAAGAGCAACGCGAGCGGGACGATCGCGAAGACGGGGTAGAGGAACGGGATGAACATCAGCACCGAAAGCGCCATTGCGGCGCCGGCGTAGCCCATCGTCCGGAAGAGCGACTGCAGGTCCGCCGTCGCCTTGTATACCTGGACGATGACGACGTACGCGATCAGCACCCAAACTGCGTACATCGCGGCCATGAACAGCCCGCCCAGGATGAACGAGTTCAGGAAGATGTTGTCGGGGCGGTAGTTTTCATCGAAGTTGAACAGGAAAAAGAGCCAGGCGCCAAGGCCGGCGAGCATGGCGCTGGCGCCGGCCACGATGAGCGCCGGGATGAGCTCGGCGGCGTCGTCGCGGACTTCATCGAAGACGGTGGTGTCCAGCTTCGCGAGCCGGATGAGTCGGTTCAGAATGACGTTGGGATCCATGCTGCCTCCTGCATGTGTCGCCGGCTCGGCTCGGCTGGGTGGCGCGCTGAAAGTCAGCACGCTCACAGGGAGGCCTGCCGGTGATCGGGCGCACTATAGCACGCTTTGGCAAGAGTGGAATAAGCGCGTACACGCTTTAGTGTTTGGCGTCGTGATGCTGCGGTTCTCAGCGCGGGCGTTTCGCCGCCACTCCAGCGCGACGCGGATAGCCCGGCGGAGTCGGCGCTAGCTTACGGAATAGCGCCACTACAAGGGTAGTGCTGATTTCAGGACGCATCGCCGCGATCGCGGCCTCTTCGCAATGCAGGTCCCGGAGGGCGTGTGCCGCTCCCGCCATTTCCGCCCGTGCGCCACTGCCTTTGGGCAAGGCGATGAGCCCGCCAGTCGCTGTGAGCGGCGCCGTGTACTCCAGCAACACGCGCAACTCGGCCACCGCCCGCGCGGTGACGACATCAGCCGCATCGCGGAGCGGGCCACGGCCCGCATCCTCGGCGCGCACCGCGTGCACAGTGACGTTCCGCAGCCCCAGCTCGCGGGCACACTGATCGAGCAGTCGCGCCCGCTTGCGGAGGGGCTCCAGCAGGTGCACCTCGATCGGCGGGCGCACCGCTGCTATCACGAGCCCGGGGAATCCGCCGCCGCTCCCCACATCGACGAGCGTGCCGGGGGCCGGCCGCTCCGTCTCGGTGATGCGCAGTATCTCCAGGGATTCGGCGTACTGGCGCTGCACAAGGTCCGCGGAGGCTACCGCGCTGACTCTCGTGTGTTCGGCGGCCTCCGCGAGCAAGGCCGCGTGCCGCCGCAAGAGGGGCAACCAGCGTTCGGGATCGGGGAAGGCGGGGAAGAGGGCCGGCAGGTCAATCCAATCGAGTGCCACGGTTGTCCCGGCGCGCATTCACTGGATCGATGTTACATTCTGATTATGACCAATGAAGTTCAGGTCGAATCGCCAGCGCGCGTCACGCTCGGCGAGGCGCTCAGCGAATACATCCTGACCTTGAAGCCGGAACAACGCAGGGCGCAGGAAGCCTACGTCCGCAAGTACGTCGAACACACAGGGGACCAGGTGGAGATCGCCTCGCTCACCGGAAGCAAGGTGGAGTCGTACTCCGAAAGCCAGGTCCGCGCCGCCGACCCGAACGCGCCGGACCGGGTGGCAGCCCTCAAGGCATGGTTCCAGTTTCTGAAGAAGAAGAACTACGCGAACGCCAATTTCGGCGTGCACATCCGCGTGCGCAAGGTCGCGGGGCGGAGCGGCGGGAACGCCGTGCGCCTGGAAGAAGCGCCGATCGAGATGACGGCCGAAGGCGTTGCGCAACTCAGGGCGGAACTCGACGTGCTGAACTCCCGCCGCCCCGAACTCGTGGAGGCGATCACGTTAGCCCGCGAGGACAAGGACTTCCGCGAGAATGCCCCGCTCGATGCGGCGCGCGAAGCGCTCGCGTTCGCCGAGCAGCGCAAGAAGCAGATCGAGGTCGCGCTCAAGCGCGCCGTTGTCGTCGAGCGTGCCACAGCCGACATGTCCGCCATCGGTTCCTCAGTTACGGTCACGCACCTCGACCGGAACGTCCAGGTCACGTACCGCCTTGTTGGCGGCCGCGAAGCGAACGCGACCGAGAAGAAGATCTCCGTGGAATCGCCCGTGGGCCAGAAGTTGCTGAACCGCCGGGTCGGCGATGAAGTCGAGGTCACAGTGCCCCAGGGCACGACCCGTTACCGCGTCGACGCAATTTCGCACAGCGGCTGACCCAGGTCTGCACAGTTCGGCGCTCCCGGCCGTAGATCGCTGTAACAGGCTGACGCGACGGCACGGGCTATCCGCGGGCGATCTCAGGGCTCCCCTAGGGGGAGTAGGGGTTTTCCCGGCTTCAGGGCCGTTACACAGCAACGTCATACTTCCCTCGATTTCGGGAGGACGGTCATGCTGGTTACAGGCGACATCAAGTGTCTTCATTGCGGGTTCATTAGCGGCAGTTGGGTGGGCCCAAAGGGCAGCCCGCCCACGGTTTCGGGCCTGAAAGGCCGTCAGCCGGACGCTGGCGCCGACCCCTCGGCCATGGTCCGCTGCCAGCGCTGCGCGGGGCCTGTCTTCCTCGACGACGCAAGCCCGGTGATTTCCAGTTACCGTCTCCGCCGCATCCGGCGGCTGCGCGAGCAGATCGCCGCGATCGATGCGCGCCGAGTACGCGCCGCCTGATCGTTCGGTCGCACCCGTTAGCTGTCCCTGGCGGCGTCGACAACGGACCACGGCATTCTGCGGGCGGACTAGCAGCAGTCGTCTTTGTAGCCGCAGCGCCGGCAGACGGCAAGGCGCGATCCCTTGATATCCGGCAGCGCTTCGCCACAGCGCGGGCACCTCTGCATCGGTATCGCTGGCACGCCTGACATTGATCCACGGTCGCGGTGACCCGTCAAGCCAAACGCTAAACCGCTTGACAACATTAGCATTTGAATCATAGATTTCCCTCAGAAGCACCACGGAGGGACAGCGTCTATGGAAAGCTTCACGAAGAACGACCGGAGAGCGATCGTCGCCGAGTTCCTCGGCACTATGTACTTCGTCTTCCTCGGCACCGGCGCGGTGGTGGCAGCCGTTGGCGGGTTCGGTGGCAACGAGGCGCTCGTCGCCATCGCCATGGCCCACGGCATCGGCATCCTCACCGCCGTCGCCTGGACCGCGAACATCAGCGGGGGGCACATCAACCCGGCCGTCACCCTGGCCATGATCGTGACGAAGAACATCAAGGTGGCGCTGGGGATCGCGTACATCGTCGCCCAACTGGCAGGGGCGGCACTTGGCTCGCTGCTGCTCAAGCTCGTGGTGCCCAAGGTCATTGAAGGCGATGCCGGCGCCAACCTCGGCCGCCACGCGCTCGCCGATGGCATGGCGAAGCCCGAGGGTCTTCTCCTCGAAATCATCCTCACCTCGTTCCTTCTGGTGGTGGTATTCAACACGGCCGTGAGCAAGAAGGGCTGGGGGATAAACGCGCCGATCGCCATCGGCCTGGCGATCATGCTCATTCACTTCGTCGGCATACCGTTCACCGGGGCGTCCGTGAACCCCGCCCGCTCCTTCGGCCCTGCACTGGTGACGAACGATTGGGAGAACTTCTGGATCTACATCGCCGGCCCCTGCGCTGGCGCCCTGATCGCCGCCGCGGGCTGGATGTTCTTCCGTTCCATGGGCGATGACGCCCTGGAGGAAGCAGCCGCGGCGTAAGCGGCCCGATGCAGCCGTCAAAGAGTCGCTCACCCCGCCTCTTGTCTCGGAAGGCCCCCTTCACCGGGGGCCTTCTGCTCAGCTGGAGACGATGTGCACACGACTGCCAAATGGACCACAATTGTGACGGAAAGAACAATCGCAGGGGGGCATGGCTCGTGGACACTCGAAAGCCGGTGCGCCTTGCCCTGGCGGCCGTCCTGGCGGCACTGCCGCTCGCTCTGGCCGCCTGCGGTGGTGGCGACGATGGGGGCGGGGGGGCCGACAACAACGGCACGCCCACGCTCGCGACGGTGGCGCCGACGCTCGCATCGGTGGTGCCTGGGCCCAAGCGCATCGTGCAGGACAACCTGGCGTTCAAGCCCAACTCGCTGGCGGTCTACCAGGGCGAAAAGGTCACGTTCACGAACGACGAATCCACCATCCACACGGTCACGATCAACGGCAAGAACGAATCGGGCACGATGAAGAAGGGCGACGTCTTTGAGTTCACGCCGGACGTGCCGGGCCGGTTCGCCGTTACCTGCGACTTTCATCCGCAGATGAAAGCCACGATCATCGTCGTGCCAACGCCGACAACGGCGCCCTGAGCGAAGCTCAAGGCTCTTCAGGTCCACCGAATTGCCGAGCCGAAGGAGACACACGTCCCACGCCGGCCGGAGCGCCAGGCTCCGCGTTTGATAGCTGCGCGTTAAACAGTCTCGCGGCCGGGAAGCAGGTACGGCACCGATGCGCTGGTACGCGAATCGCGCAAGGTAGACGGCGCACAACGCGGCGCCAATAATGGCGGCGATCCACCGGTGCGTCGCTTCAGACCAGCGCGCGCAGACGGACTTCCAGCGCGTCGGCCACCGTAGGGCGCCCCTCGGCGGCGTCAAGGAACGGGGTTCAGGGGCCATGCCCGACCGCCTGCTCATCCGCAACGGTGTCCTCGCACTGCCCTCCGGTCCCGCGCGGGGCGATATCCTCTGCGACGGCGGCCGCATCATCGCTATCGGCCGCGAAGTCGTGGCCAAAGGGGCCACCGAGTTCAACGCCGAAGGCCTGAACGTCGGGCCCGGCCTCGTTGACGTGCACGTCCACGGCGGCGGCGGGCATGCGTTCTTCACGCGCGATATCTCCCGCATCGCCGCCTACAGCGCGTGGGCGCCGCGCAACGGCGTCACGTCGTACCTGATCAGTACCGTCGGGCGGGACGATGAGGACACGGCGGCGATCTTCCGTGCGCTGGGACCAGCGATCGGAGGGGGGCCCGGCGCGGAGCCGCTCGGCTTCCACATGGAAGGCCCGTTCATCAACCCGGCGCGCCACGGCGCCTTCCCACCGGGCATGCTGCGTCCCGCCGCCGCCTGGGAGTTCGAGCGTTACCAGGAAGCGGCGGCGGGCCGGATCCGGCAGGTCACCATGGCCCCCGAACTCCCGCGCG
>JBGOVF010000246.1:0-4491 GCA_041477975.1 Tepidiformaceae bacterium | reverse complement strand
GCGAGCGTGCACGCCGCCCCCGCACCGAACAGGAGGCCCCTGGATGGCCGCCAACTGAAACGCGGCCCTCGCGGACCACGCGGCGGCGGAGGCGGTTGAACGCCTCCACTGCGTCTGCGCTTGATGATCAGCCCCCGCCGCTCGCCGATGACCGGCGTCCCGCGCCGCACGATCGCGCGCGGCCAACTCTTCTTCGAGGGGCGGTTGCGCTTCACGATCATCGCCGCGCCCTCCGCTCGTGCCGTTCGATCGCCAGCTCGAGGATGCGCGTGAGCAGGTCGCTGTAGCCCAGGCCGCTCGCCTTCCACAACTTCGGATACATGCTGATGCTCGTGAACCCGGGGATCGTGTTGATCTCGTTCGCGACTACCTGGTCGCCGGGCGTCACGAAGAAGTCCACCCGCGCGTACCCCTCGCAGCCCATCACCTGGTACATCCGGACGGCCAACTGGCGCACTTCTTCAGCGACCGGTTCGCTCAGCCGCGCCGGGATGTGCAGCGTGGTCGTCGAAGACGCCGCGTACTTGCTGTCGTAGTCGTAAAAGTCGCGGTCCGGCTCCACCTCGCCGACGATGCTCGCCTCGGGCTGCTCGTTGCCGAGAACCGAGCACTCCACCTCGCGCCCGATGACCGCCTGTTCTACGACGACCTTGTCGTCGCAGGCGAACGCCGCCCGGAACGCCTCCGGCAAGTCTTCACGTGAGGCCGCCCGGGTGATGCCGACGCTCGACCCTCCATTCGCTGGCTTGACGAAACAGGGATAACCACACGTCTCTTCTATCAGGCTCATAGAGGCTTTCTGACTAAGTGTATACTCCCATGATCGGATTACGGAATAGCGTGTGACGCGGATCCCTGCTTCGCGGAACAACGCCTTCATCAGGGCCTTGTCCATGCCGATGGCGCTGGCTGCCACTCCCGCCCCCGCGTAGGGCATGTCAGCCATCTCCAGGAATCCCTGCATTGTCCCGTCTTCGCCAAACGTCCCGTGCACGAGCGGAAAGGCCACGTCGCACGAGGCCAGCGCCGCCAGCGCCTGCGGGCTTCGCAAAATCGACCTACCTTCGCCTTCGAAACTCGCGAGGTGGGAATCGAGACCCGCGCGCGTTGTCTCGGCGTCGAGCCAGGCCCCCGAGCGCGTAATGGCGATCGGGACAGCCTCCCACCGGGCAGCGTCCAGCGCACTAACCACGCTGCGCGCGCTGCGCACGCTCACTTCGTGCTCGCGGGAGCGGCCCCCAAATATGACCGCGACGCGCTGCCTGGCCATCACCACGCCCCCACGAGCGCGACTTCGCGCTCCAGCGTGATCCCGAACTGTTCCTTCACCCGCCGCTGCGCCTCGGCGATGAGCCAGGCGACGTCGGCCGCCTTCGCGTTCCCGTAGTTCACGAAGAAGTTGCAGTGCTTGTCACTCACGGCCGCCTCGCCCCGCTCCATCCCCCGCATCCCCACCGAGTCGATCAGCTTCCAGGCCGGCGATTCCGGCGGGTTCTTGAATGTCGACCCGGCGTTGCGGCCCCGCGGCTGGGCGGTGAGCCGCTTCTCGTCGTAACCAGCCGCCTGGGCGAGCAATGCCTTCGCATCGCCGCCCGCCAGCCGCACCTCGGCTTCGAGCACCGTCTGGCCGTCGAACTGCCCTCGCGTGAACGCGCTTCCGCGGTACACGAGCCCCAGGTCGCCGGCGTCTATCCATTCGTCGCGGCCGCCCGGGCGCTGCAAGCGCACGCGCGTGAGTACATCCGCCAGGCAGCCGCCATAGGCGCCGGCGTTGTAAACCACAGCGCCGCCCAGCGTCCCGGGGATCCCCACCGCCCATGCGAGCCCGTCCAGTCCGGCGCGGGACATCTTCCGCGCGAACCCGGCGAAGCTCGCCCCGCTCTCCACGGCGATCGTCTTGCCGGTGGAATCCGGCGCCTCCCGCCGCGACCGGTTGTCTATCACGAGCCCGCGAATGCCCGCGTCCGCTACGAAGATGTTGCTCCCGCTGCCGAGCACGAACGCGGGCTCTCCGGCATCGTGGGCGGCGGTCACCGCGCCTGCCAACGCCGCTGCGTCCCGCACGGTTACGAACACGTCCGCCGGACCCCCACACCCGAAGGTCGTGTGGCGGGCCAGGGGCTCGCCCAGCTTCACATCGCCAAACGCGGCGACCGTTGCTGCCAGCCGTCCAGGCACCGTCATCGCAACAGCTCCAGCATCCGCGGCCCAACTTCGTTCACGTCGCCGGCGCCAATCGTGAAGACAACATCCCCCGGCTGTGCGAGCGCCACGGCCTGCGCGGCGGCGTCGTCGAAGTCCTTTGCGTAGCGCGCCTTGGGCTCCGCGATTGCCAGGGCAAGGTCAGCGGCGCTTCGCCCCGCGACGGGCGCCTCGCGGGCGGCGTAAGTTTCCAGCACCACGAGGGCATCCAGTCCCGCCCAGCAGCGCGTCCACTCGTCCCAGAGGTACGAAATGCGGCTGTAGGTGTGTGGCTGGTAGACGCCGATGAGCCGCCGCTCGGGGAACTTGTGCCGCGCCGCGGCGATGGTCGTCCGCACTTCCGTGGGGTGGTGCGCGTAATCGTCCATCACCAGGACGCCGCCGGCCTCGCCAATCCGTTCGAACCGCCGCCGCGCGCCGCGGAAACTTGCCACAGACGCGACGATGGTGTCGAACGGCACGTCCAGGTGCAGGCACACGGCCGTGGCGGCCAGCGCGTTGAGCACGAAGTGTTCGCCGGGGACGCCCGCGCGCAGCTTTCCGAGGGCGGTCCCGCCCCGGGTCACGGTGAACTGCGCCCCGTTCTCGCTCAGCTCGATGCCTTTCGCCGACCAGTACCGCGGCCCGGCGATCCCGTAGCTCTCGTGCCGCAAAGGCTCATCGCCGAGCGCGTCGCTCACGTAACGCGCGCCAGGATCGTCGGTGCAGGCCAACAACAATCCGCCTACCTTCACCTTCTTGCCGAAGACCACGAACGCCTCGATGTAGGCCTCTTCCGTGCCGTAGTAGTCGAGGTGGTCCGCTTCGACGTTCGTGATGACCGCAATCTCGGGCGTGTATTCGTGGAAGGCGCGCTTGTATTCGTCCGCCTCAACCACGCAGAGGTCGCTGTCGCCCCACGAGGCATGCCCGCCCAGGTCGATGCTTTCGCCGCCGAGCAGGTACATCGGCGAGCGCCCGGCCTCCCGCAGGATGAACGCGATCAGGCTCGATGTCGTCGTTTTTCCGTGTGCCCCGGCCACCGCGATGACGCGCTTGTCCTCCATCAGCCGCGCAACCATCTCGGCGCGGAGGATGACGGGGATGCCCCGGCTCTTCGCGTCTACAAGCTCGGGGTTGTCCTCCGCAGCAGCCGCCGTCGTGACAACCAACGTGGCGTCGCCGACGTTGATTGCGGCATGGCCCTCGAAGACGCGCGCACCTAGCGATTCCAGCTTTGCCGTCATCGGCGAGAGCCGCATGTCGCTGCCGGTCACGGGCACGCCGCGCTCCAGCAGGAGCTGGCCAATCGCGGACATGTGCATGCCGCCGATCCCCACCAGGTGCACGGGCCCGTGAATCTCGCTCATTTGCGCGCGACCTCCAGCACGAGGTCCGCGATTGCGGCCGCGGCTTCCGGCCGCGCGAGCGCCTTCGCGGCGGCGCGCATCGTTGTCAGCCTGTCCTTGTCTTCCAGCAGACGCAGGATGGTTTCGCAGAGCGTCCCGAGTTGCGGCTCTTCTTTGATGACGGCGGCGCCGCCATCGGCGAGCCAGCGCGCGTTGTTCATCTGGTGGCCACCCGCGTACGTCGCCGGCACCAGGATGCTCGGCAGCCCGGCGGCCGGCACTTCGCCCAGCACGCTGGCCCCTGCCCGGAAAACACCGAGGTCCGCCGCCACCATGATCGCGGGGAGGTCCTCCCGGAACGGCGCCGGGAAGTACCGTCCCGCCAGTTCCGCGCCAAGCGCCGATTCGAACCCGGCCGCCTCGTCCGCTTGCGCAGCGCCGGTGATGTGGTAGACCCACGCGTCTTCGACCAGCGATCGCAGGCCCTGGAAAACAGCGTCATTGATAGCCTTCGCACCCTGCGTAGCTCCCGCTACGACCACGACCTTCGCGCTGGCCGGAACCCCGAGCTGCTTGCGCGCCTGCTCCCGCGTGAGTTCGAAGAACTCCGTACGCACGGGGTAGCCGGTCACCTTCGTCTTGTTCCGGGGCAGGAACGCGAGCGCGGCCTCGGTAGTGGTCGCCATGCGCGTCGCCAGCCGCTTCTCGGCCTTCACCGCCCAGCCGGGCTCTACGTCCGGGAGGTAGACAACGAGTGGTCGGCGCAGCACGCGTGCCGCCACGCTGCAGGGAAAGCTCCCGTAGCCGCCCGTACTGAAGACGACATCCGGCTTGAAGCGCCGCAGCCGTCGCATAGCCGAGACCGTTCCGCCGCCCAGCCGGGCGAGGCTCCGCACCAGCGCCAGCGGCCCGCGTCCGCGCACGGCCGCCGCGGCCACCGGCTCGAAAGCCAGCCCTGCGG
>JBGOVF010000509.1:0-2697 GCA_041477975.1 Tepidiformaceae bacterium | reverse complement strand
GTCCAGCCCATGATGCCGCGCACTTCCTTGTGGCCGGGGTCACCGAAGATGAGGACATGCCAGCCATCGCGAACGAACTTCTGGCCATAGCGCTGGGCGCGGGTGACGATGGGGCAGGTGGTGTCGATGATGGTGAGGCCGCTGGCTTCGAGTTCTCGAGTGACCCGTTCGCCGACGCCGTGGGCGGTGATGGCCACGCGGCCTTCTTTCACGCGGTCGGCCGTGGCGCGGCCGATGTCGCCGTCGATCTCATCGGGGCCGGGAAGTTGGCGGACGCCACCGAGTTCGAGGCCGCGGACGACGTGGGGGTTGTGGACGATTTCACCGACGCTGTAGACGGGGTGTTCGGGCGAGGCTTCGGCTTCCATGATCTGGACGGCGCGGCGGACGCCCATGCAGAAGCCCATTTCACTTGCCCGGATTATCTGCACCATCTGTAATTTCGCCGCCTTCAGAACCAGTATGCGGAGGCAGGTAACTGCCGGGCAATTGCGCCTGGATCGCGGCGACCATGCGCCGCGTGAGTTCGCTGACCTGCTGTTCGGTTGGGCGACGGATGGCTTCGAGGTGGATCGGCTCGCCGATGCTGACCGTGAACCTGGGCCGCCGGAGGAGCACGAGCGGGTTGCGGAGGCGCTCGGTGCCCGTGATGGCGCAGGGGAGGACGGTGGCGCCGGAACGGAGGGCGATCATCGCCGTGCCAGGATGGGTCTCGCCCATGTAGCCGGTGCGGCTGCGGTGGCCCTCGGGGAACATGCCGAGCACGCCACCTCGTTTCAGGATGCGCTCGGCGTTGAGCATTGCGGCGAGGTCCGCATCGAACCGCCGCACCGGGAAGGCGTCCCAGAGGCGGGGAATGATGCCGAAGGGCATCTTGAACAGCTCGATCTTGGCCATCCAGCGGATGCGGCGGCGGGCCAGCCCGGCTCCGAGGATCGGCGGGTCGGCATTGTTGAGGTGGTTCGAAACGACGACCAGCGCGCCGGTCCGCGGGACGTTCTCGCGGCCGGTCACTTCCCAGCGCGTGATGATCCTGAGGAGAGCCCGAAGCAGGTAGGTGCAGGCCCAATAAAACGGTGGCGCGAACGTGTGCCAGTGGATGTTCTTCAGCCTGCGGCGCATTTCAGCTTTTCCAGCACGGCGGCGACGACTTCATCGAGGGTCATTTCGCTCGTATCGATGACGATCGCGTCGGGTGCGATGTGGGTTTGAGGCGAATCGAGGCGGTCGCGGCGCGACAGGGCTTCCTGCGATTGGCGGGCGGGGGCGTCGCTGACAATCCCGCGTTCGGTGTTGCGGCGGCGGGCTCGGGCCGCTTCGTCCGCTTCGAGGTAAAACTTGAGCGGCGCATCGGGCAGGACCACGCCGCCGATATCGCGACCAGCGAGCACCGTGTTGCCACGGGCTGCGTAGTCGCGCTGCTGTTCGCGCATCTTCGCGCGCACCGGCGCCAGACCGGCATAAGCGCTGACGTGGTGTTCGATTTCGGGGTCGTGGAGCATGTCGGTGACATCCTCGGCGCCCAGGTAGATGCGGGCGTCGCGTTCGTCGCCGAGACGAAGGTCCAGTGTCTTGGCGAAGGCCGCGCAGGCGTCGTCTTCCGGCGGGATACCGGCGCGAAGGGCCGCGAGGGCGAAGGCGCGGTACATCAGGCCCGTATCGAGGAAGGCGTAGCCGAAGCGTTCGGCGAGGATGCGGCCGATGGTCGACTTCCCCGAGGCGGCAGGGCCGTCGATTGCGATCGGCTGCGGCAGGCGTGTGGCTGGCACGGCTATCCTCCGGGTCGCAATCGTAGGCGAACCATGCTTAGTTGCCAGCGGGCGGTGTTGTGGCGGCGCGGCTTTCCGCGGACTTCGCCGCCTTGTAGAGGTTCTCGACCTCATCGGGCGTGAGTTCGCGGAAGGCGCCCGAGCCGAGCGTGCCCAGGTGCAATGACCCGACGCGCACCCGGCGAAGGAGCACGACTTTGCGGTCGATCGCTTCGATCATGCGGCGGATCTCGCGGTTGCGGCCCTCGCGCAGGACCATCAGGAGCCACGCGCCGGCTTCGTGGGGTTCCTCGCCGGGTGGAGGCGCCGGGGCGGCGGCCGGGTGGACCGAGGCCGCGCGAAGGCGGTCGCCCTCGCTTTCGATGCCGCGCACGAGGCGCTGGAGGTCGCGCTGCGAGGGCATGGAGTCGAGGCCGACCAGGTACTCCTTGTCGACTTCGTAACGAGGGTGGGTGAGGAGGTCGGTGAGGTGGCCGTCGTTCGTGAGGAGCACGAGGCCTTCGCTGTCGCGGTCGAGGCGGCCGACGGGGTGAATCTGGACATCACCGATGGGGACGAGGTCCAGCACGGTTTCGCGGTTCATTTCGTCGCGGGCAGTGGTGATGAAGCCCTGGGGCTTGTTGAGCATGAAGTAGCGGTAGCGCTCGCGGATGACCGGCACGCCATCGACGGTGATCTCGTCGACGTCCGGGTCGGCACGGGCGCCGAGGGCCTGGCGGACCTCGCCGTTGACGGCGACACGGCCGGCAAGGACAAGCTCTTCCGCGACGCGGCGTGAGGCCACGCCGGAGTTCGAGAGGATCTTCTGGAGACGTTCAACGGCCACGGCGGCGCTTTACCCACTCCCCGGCCTTTGGGCCGGCGGCACCGAACACGACGAACGCGCCGGCGGCGCCGAGCACGCCGAGGATCACCCACGGTACAACGC
>JBGOVF010000069.1:0-8835 GCA_041477975.1 Tepidiformaceae bacterium | reverse complement strand
CGGCGTCCTGGTCGCGGTCGCAGCGGGGTTCGGGGTCGTCGGCGAGTCGGTTGCGGTGGCGGCGACAGAGGTTGCCGCGCCGCTACCGGGCGTATCGGTCGCTGTTACCGCCGCGCTGGGCGGCACCGGCGTGGCTGGCAGGGGCGTGGGCGTCGGGCGCGGAGCAGTGCCGAAGTCGACGTATGCCTCCGGGTTCACCGGCACGCCGGCATACGCCAGTTGGAAGTGGAGTTTCCCGCCGGTCGAATCCGAGGTTGCAATGACGGCCCCTCGGGCCACCCGCTGGCCGGCCTTCACCTGGATGCTCCCGAGGAACCCGTACAGCGTTGTCCACCCGTCGCCGCAGTCGAGCGTCACGTGCAGTCCATACGAGTCATCCGAGCGAGCCACGATGACGCTCCCCGCGCACGACGCCTTCACCGGCGATGACGCGCGCCCGTCGAGGCCAAAGTCCAGCCCCCCGTGGATGAGCCCGTCCCTGCGCGCCTCGCCGAACCCATCGAGCAGCGCGGTCCAGGCCGCCAACGGAGCCACGAACCGCCCATCCGCAGGGTCGCCGGGCGGCGCCTGGAAATCCGCCGGCGCCGGCGGCACCGCACCTTCCAACGAATTCGCCGAAGCGGGGAATGTGCCGGACGGCCCGCCCGCCGCGAACCCAACGGAGGCGGGCGTTGACGCGGCGCCATCCTGAGGGGTCGCACGAAGAGGCTCCCCGGTGGGAGATCCACCGCAGGCAATGCCGGCCAGGATCGCTCCCGCATTGGCACAGAACATGCCCACAACCAGTCGCCGATGCATCCGGGTCGATGGCAGATTCACGGAGCGGACGAGGCGTTGTCGGCTCCGCTCGCTCGCCGATAGATCGATGTGGTCGAATTTCGGAACACCAGCTCATAGTCGGGCGATTCGCCCAAAGCGACCGCAAGCGCGACCGGGACAGATTGCTTGGACGCAGTGAAGTGACGTATGGCGCTGTTGTTCGTCACGAGGACGTAGCCGAACGTTGCCCCGGTGCGAGCTTGCCACTCGTCCAGACAAGAGAGCCCTGAGTCATGGCACGCCTGCAAGTCCTCGAAGCTCTCAGTGGTCGATTTGAAGGATGGGTTGCGCAGCCACTCCCGTCCCTGGGGCGTTGCGATGCTCACGCGGCCGGTAAGGGCGGGGAACCACTCGGACGCTGCGTCGGTCGCCCACAACGGGTTCCCTGTCACCACGGCGAACCTGCTGCCCGGTTCCGTCTCCTGAACAATCCAAGCGATCGAGTCCCGAGCGGGCGGGCTCAGAGAATGCAGCGGCGACCGGGGCGAGATCGGACTCAGCAACGCCGCTAAGTAGCCGAATCCCATCAAGCAATACCCAAACGCTCGCTGGCGTCCTGTCCACGACATGGGTGGTTCTCCGTCTCCGTCGCGAGATTGTTGCGCGGCCAGCACGCGTCCGATGCCCTCGCATACTGCCATCGCGGCGAGCAACGCCAGAGGGACGCACGCTGACGTGGACGCCTTGCGCGGGTCAGCGATGAAGAGAACCAGCGGCCAGACGGCAAGCCAATAGTCTCTGCGGTTGGCGGCAATCAGTACACCGAGGAGCGCCAGTGCAGTCAGAACCGGAAAGAGCGTCTCATCAGCAGGACTCGGGCCGACGGCCGCCAGGAACGAGAGAGATGAGTGCCCGCCAGTCGACGCAGCAGCCAGGAACGGGTCTGCGCCGAACCGGACGAGATTGGTGACCCACCAGGGACTCGAAACAGCCACCGCCACCACGAGAATTCCCGCAGTGGTCGCCGCACGGCTCCGGAACCGGCCCCGCTGGCCGTGCATCGCGGTAAAGAGTGCCAGGCTCGCAGCGACGAACCAGGCCATTTCGAGGTGCGCGAGAAGTGCCAGTCCGGTAGCAAGGCCGCACGTGATGCCCTGGCGCCGGCTACCATCCTCGGCAAGCGCCCGATAGCCGAAGGTCAGCGCCACCAGCGCGAATAGGAATCCCGGTGAGCGCGTCAGGCCCCCGCCGACTATCTCCCAATCGAATGCTCGCGGGAGCAGCGCAAAAACCCAGACTGCCACGAAGGCCTGCCTCCTGGAGTGCAGCATTGTTCGGGCCAGAGGGTAGAACGCTGCCAGGGTGAGGCAACTGAACAGCAGGGGCAGGAACCGAACGGCGGCGAGCACGCTGATGCCAGGAACGCTCGAAAAAGCCGCCGCGATGTAAAGGCCGAGAGGAGGGTACGCAAACGGGATCTGCCCTCCGTTGTACGACATGTACTCGGGAAGAGCGTAGTGCGAAGCTTTCAGATCCTGAACGGCCGAGTAGAACATGCCGCCGTCGTTGAGCGGGAAGTCGGCTCCCACCACGTAGACCGCGCGCACTGTCACGCCGCAGGCAATAGCACCGATAAGGGGAAGGTATTCAACCAGGGCTCGAACTGAGCGCTGGACGAACGCCCGCGCCCCGGGCCCTATCTGCACCCGTCCGGCAACAACCCGGCCCGCGCCCGCAGCCGAGGGTTCGAAGAACTCAGACAACGCGCTTCAGCCCCGCATCCCTTCTCGTCCCATGTATGACGTACGGCGACCGGGCGCGTTACGCGCAGCCCATCCACTCTCGTGGGCCACGGGAAGACCGCAGGCGGGCCCGGCGTGGCCCGCAACGCCCGTTCGTTTTCTCCGTCATAGCAGATGCGACTTCGCTTCGGCACGGCCGCTTTCCGGGCAAAGCCGCTGCAAACTTTCAGGAGACTGTAAATGAGCAGGAAGCCCTTCCTCGCGCTCGCGATGGTAATGGCAGCTATGGTCCCAGGACTCTTTGGTCTCGGCGGCCAGCCATCGAACGATGCCCGCGCACTCGATGCCGATGGCGGCCACGGCGCCCCGGAGCCGCCAATGCTCGGCGTGCATTGGGCGCGCGGGCAGTTCGGCAACCCGCACGGCGGCGGGCCTGCCGCTTCGCCTCTCCTGCTCTTCCATGGGGGCACAATTCTCACGAGCACCGAAGTCCAGCCGATCTACTGGGGCACGCGCTGGCAGGATCCGTCCTTCGCCGGCGACAAGGTGAGCGGACTGACGGACTTCTACGGCAAGATCGGTGGCTCCAGCTATCTCGACACCAACACGGAGTACACAGGCACGAACGGCCAGGTAGGCACATCCGTCTCTGCGTCCGCCGGCATCTTCGACTATTCGCGCGCTCCCACACGCGCGCCGAACACCTCCGCAGTCTTCGCTGAGGTCGCGAAGCGGATAGCGAACCCGGTGGCCAACGGCTACTACCCGGTATACGTCGATACGCCCCGCGGCCACGCCGGCTACTGCGCCTGGCACAGCTGGGGCTCGATCAACGGCGTACCTGTCCAGTTCGCGTTCTTCTTCAACCTCGATGGCGACCCGGGCTGCGACCCCCAGGACTCTTCGGCCACCCACTCGCAGGGCCTGGAGGCTCTCGCCAACGTGAGTGGCCACGAGCTCTCTGAAGCCGTGACCGATCCCCGAGGAGCTGGTTGGTTCGACAGTTCGGGCGCCGAAAACGCTGACAAGTGCGCCTGGACCTTCGACGGGCTGGTGTCGTTCGGCTCGACCAACTGGAAAGTCCAGGGCAACTGGTCGAACGCCGCCTACAACGCGAACTCCGGCTACACGAAGAGCGGCTGCATTCAGGGGAATTAGCCCGGCAGCGGCATCCGACCGCGACTGCCGGCGGCGTCGCTCAAGGTTCACCGGGCTTACCCGGTCCGCCGGCCTCCCCACCCTTCGCCGCGCCCGATTGGCCCAGCGCGCGGACAATCTTCGGCTCATCGCACGGCCGAATGAGAGTCCGTGGCTACGCTCGACGACCAGATCGCGACCTACCTCACCGCCGCCGACGTCGAGGGCAAGACCCGCAATAGTTGCGCGAGCTACGCCAACTCCCTCCGCGACATGACGCACCGCGTGTGCAGCTGAGCGATTGCTGCTCCGTGAAGCCGGCACTAGCATCGCGGCGAAAGGTCGCCGGTTCGCCACCCGTCGTGCTCGAGCCGTCGCAGAGCCCCGCGCTCGGGGCCAAGGAGAAGTGCCACGATGCGAGAGGCTGTCATCTGCTCCCCCGTCCGAACGCCCGTGGGCCGCATTGGTGGTGCCCTCCGCCCCGTCGATGCCGAAACTCTGGCGTCCATCGTCGTGACCGCCGCGCTGGAGCGCACGGGCCTCGACCCCCGGCTGATAGACGACAGCATCTTCGGCCACTGTTACCCCAACGGCGAAACGCCCGCGATGGGCCGCCTCGCCGTGTTGCATGCAGACCTCCCGATTGAGACGCCTGGCGTGCAACTGGACCGGCGCTGTGGTTCCGGGTTGCAGGCCATCTGCTTTGCAGCGATGGAAGTGCAGACGGGCGTTGCCGACATCGTCCTCGCCGGGGGGGTCGAAAGCATGAGCAACGCCGAGCACTACACGACGGCCCTGCGCTGGGGACCGAACCGGGGCGAAGTGCGGATGATGGACCGCCTCGATCGCGGGCGTGTGACGGCGGGCACTTTCCGGTACCCCGTTGATGGCGGGATGCTCGAAACCGCCGAGAACCTTCGCCGGCGGTACGAGATTCCGCGCCAGGAACAGGATGAATATTCCTTTCGCTCGCACCAGCGGGCAGTTGCCGCGTGGGACCAGGGGAAGTTTGAGGCGGAGGTCGTCCCCGTGCATGTTCCCGCTCCCCGCGGCGACGGGACTTGGTTCGCGCGAGATGAGCATCCGCGCGCCGACACGACGCTCGAAAAACTCGCGGCACTTCGGCCAGTCCGCAGCCAGCAAGATCCGGAGTCCACGGTCACGGCGGGGAACAGTAGTGGCGAAAACGATGCGGCGGCCTGCTGCATTGTCACTTCCCCGGAGAAGGCCGCCGAACTTGGCCTGCGACCCATGGGAAAGCTCCGTTCATGGGCGGTGGCCGGCGTCCATCCAGCCTATATGGGCCTCGGGCCGGTGCCCGCCACGAAGAAAGCGTTGGAGCGTGCCGGGCTTGCCCTCGGGGACATCGACCTCATCGAGCTGAACGAGGCGTTCGCCGCTCAGGTGCTGGCCTGCACGCGCGAATGGGAGTTCGCCGAACGCGACTTCGACCGGCTCAACGTCAACGGCTCCGGCATTTCAATTGGCCATCCGGTCGGCGCCACGGGCGCACGCATCATGGCCACGATGCTGTACGAGATGGAACGCCGGGACGCACAGTTTGGCCTTGAGACGATGTGCATCGGCGGTGGCCAGGGTATCGCCGCCGTCATCGAGCGCATGGTCTAACCAGCGCGCGACGAAGATCGCTCACCTTCGTGGATTTTGAACGCCTTGGAATTTGGGAGCTTTCGAGGCTCCGGCCTGTGTATGGCACGGGCGGAACGATCTCGGAACGATCAGCGGAGTACTTCAAAACGGTCGCCGAGAAAGGACTTCGAGCGGCGATCGATGCACGCGATCAAAGCGCTTCGGGTGCAGTCGGGGACTAGCGTCGAGGCGCGAGTCGGGAGTCGATGCTCGCCGATTCGGGTTCGAATCCCGGGGTCTTCGCGACTGAGCGACGTCACCGGCCACGTGGCGTTGGGTAACTGGGCAACACACAAGTGGGAAGTGTCCGGCACGACCGCGTGCCCCACACATGCTTCACACGGTGTCGAAGATCGGTTCGAATGGACTGACGGCGTCTTCCCCGGAAAGCCACAGGCCACGATGTGATGGCTGGCGTCATTGATGGTGCGAATCGGTGAGGGACGGCACTGCGGCTGCTCGGCAATCAAGCGTGCGGCCAACGCACGCACCAACTGCGGGCACGTAAAGGAGGCCCGCGCCACAGCATGAACGCCGCCGGTGAGTGGTAGCGTGACCATTCGCTGTCCCCGTGACCGCGCTGGTCGAGCGCGAAGACGTGGTAGCGATCCGCGAGCGAGAGGCTGGCCAGGTCCCAGGAGTGAGCCAATTGGTGGCCGCCGTGGAGGAGCAAGAGCGGCGGCGCCGAAGGCTCCCCCCACTCGAGCAGGTGAAAGCGACGGTGCCTCAGAACCGTGTTTCGGGAACGGTAACGGACGGCCGGGGCGTGTGGGATGCCGAGGTCGCGCGCACTCGCGAGCAGGCTCTGGAACTCATCGGTGGCCGCCATATCGAGCGGCGCGATGGACTTGGAGAAGCCGTTCAGATGCATGAGGATCCCTCGGAGGTCCGACTAACCGCGAACTGGGCCAAGCCTACGCCACGGACCTCCGCGCCGGTACATCGCCATGGCTCGTCGAAGGCCTCGACAGCGAGAACAGCGAGCCGTGTGTGGCCCGCTGTTCCCAGTTTGCGCCCGGTCTGGTCGGTCAGTCCGTCTCGGCAGCCTCCGCGGGCACGGCTGCGAACTCGTCGGCCGCTCTAGCCAGATGACCTTCCGGGCAGGCCTCCGGTTCATGCCTGCCTTCGTTCACGAACGACTTCATGCAGGCCGAGCAGAACCACTTGGTCGAGCCCTCCGGTACGCCCTTCTGGTTCGGCAACTTGCTGATCTGGCGGACCAGCTTCGCCACGCCATTGGACGCCTTGGCCTTCAACGGGATGGCCGCCTGTGTTGCCGTTGGCTTGGGTGTCGCGGCCTTAGCCGGCTCAGTCCCTTCCACCCTCCAGAACTTCCAGCCGTCGCAGCTCACGCGGCCCGTCACGGCCCTGCCTGCCGCCGACGGGCTGCCGAACTCTCTGCCGTCCGCCAGCCGGTAGCGCAGGCCATCGGGTGTTTCGACGACGTCGCAGCGGTGCGCGGTCTTCTTGTAGGTGGTCACCAGCTTCGTTCCGGGAACCAGGGTGCGGTTATCGATGGGCATCTTTGCCGACCTCCTTCTTTGGTCGGTGTACACACGTCACTCCACGCCCTCGAAAAGTCAACTGGTCGCGCCAGACTTGCTTTCCTCCCGAACACCCGCTAGGTGTGTGTCCATGCCTCCGCTCGACGCCCAGATCGCGACCTACCTCGCCGCCGTCGAGGTCGAGGGTAAGACCCGCAATACCTGTGCGAGCTACGCCAACTCCCTGCGCGACTTCCGCTCCGTCGGTCAGCAGCTTGGCCTTCCCGAGGCGGCCGAGGAGTACAGGACGGCTCATGTCTATGCGTTCCTCGCCGAGCTGCGCCGCCGTGGCTACTCGGCTGACTACCAGCATCGCCGCCACCGGGAGGTGAAGGCCTGCTTCTCCTGGTTTAAGCGGATGGGCGTGGTGCAGGAGAACGTCTTCGCGAAGGTGCCGATGGTGAAGCGCCCATTCGTGATCAAGCCACCCTTCAGTCCTGCCGAAGTCCAGGCCCTGCTCGACAGCCAGGACACCGACACGCACTCCGGCGCCCGCAACTTCGCTCTTCTCCTCTTCCTTCTAGATAGCGGGATGCGTGCGGCTGAATGCGTCGCGCTCTTGCTCTCCGAGGTGGACTGGGAGCGGCGGCGGGCGTTCGTCCGTCACGGCAAGGGGGAGAAGCAGCGCTGGGTCGCGTTCGGGGACCGGACCCGCGAGGCCCTGCTCTACTACGTCGTCCGCTTTCGCGGCGAGGAGGATGGTCCGCTCTTTCTCACGAGCGCGCTCGAACCGATGGCGACGCCGCATACGCTCGCCGTCATCTGTCAGCGCCTCGGGCTGAAGGCTGGCGTGGTCGGCGTCCATCCGCACCGTTTCCGTCACACCTTCGCGACCTGGGCGATCGAGTCGGGGGCTCGAGAGATCAATGTGCAGATGCTGCTCGGACATTCGGACCTGACGATGACCCATCGCTATGCACGCACGTATACCTCCGAGCAGGCCGTCCGCGCGCATCCGGAGCTGAGCCCGGTGAGCCGGCTCATGGACTCCGGGCTGGCCGCCGTCGGCGATTGAAAACCGGGGAGGCTCCCCCGGGTCACGGTGAATACAATTCCTGATATGAACGACGACTTGCCGCCTCCGCTTGAGTGGGGACACCTTGCCCAGGCGCCGGTCGAGTATCTCGGGAGGGCAGTGGCCAGCATAAGCGTTACGGGGCACGTCTCCCGCCGGCGGTATGACTTCGCCCAGAATCCGCGAGACCGGTGGGCATGGGTGCTGATGGAGGACGTCGAGCATTTTCGCGAGTTGCGAGAATACAGAGTGCACGAAGAACACTCGATTGATCCGCAACGAGACGCTCAAAGAGCACTCGAACGGAAGATCGAGGAACTGGCGCGCGAAGTCGCGGAGGCACGGGCCTCCAAAGCCACCGACACCCAACCGCTCCGGCGCGGCGGCCGGCCGCGCGTTCCGGACGATGTCGGCGCGACCGGGTGGCATCTTCGAAATCACTGTAGCTGGAGCTGGGCTGCAGTGGCGCACTACCAGGGCCTCCTCAACGGAGACCGGCCAGCAGCCACGGCTCACGTTCGTGTTGCCCGATGGTTGAAGCTCCATCCGGAAGTCATGGGAGAGCCATCCTGCGAGCTCTGCATCACCCTCGGCTGCCCACCGCCACCCGAATAATTCAACAGAACCTCTTCCTGTTGTTTTGTGGTCGACGGGCCGGTGGATCGCATGGGATGAGTTCCTAAGAACCGCAGCTCCACTAGCGGAGAAGGGGAACGAATCTAAGATGCCCTCGCCAATCTCCACCGGGCCTGATCACCACCGAGCCGATATTCACGGCCTTCAGATCACTTACGAGCCCCTCGACAGCATGCTTGCCAAGCGAAGCCCGACCAACCCGAAGGCCCATGACCTCGGGGCTCTCCAGGCGAGCTTCGAACGCTTCGGCTTCGTCACGCCGGTCCTCCATAACGACACCGACGAGTCGATAGGCGAGGGCCATGGGCGGCTCGAGACACTCGACCTGATGCACCCGAAGGGCCTCCCGCCG
>JBGOVF010000003.1:0-19313 GCA_041477975.1 Tepidiformaceae bacterium | reverse complement strand
CTGCTCGTGTTGAAAGAGTTCCAGGAGTATGCGCTCCACGGCGCGCGCTGGCTGGACGGATTCACGGCGGTGGAGGCCGTGAACGCTATCTGGGGCTGGCTGACGGCGCCGTGGCGTTGAGCCTGGTCATCAGGCCGGGACGGCCCTTGCGGCGCCGGTGATTTCGGCCATGAGCTCCAGGGCCTCCGGCTGGCGAGACTGGACGAGCATGGTTGTGACGCCGGCGTCTTCCCAGGCGCGGTAGCGCTGGCGGACGCGTTCGACCGGCCCGCAGAGTGACATCTCGTCGCAAAGCTCATCGGGGACGGCTTCCGTGGCCTCGGCCTTGCGACCGGCCAGGTAGAGTTCCTGGATGCGGGCGGCGGCGGCGGCGTAGCCGTACTTGATGGCCATTTCGTTGTGGAAGTTCTTGTCCTTAGCGCCCATTCCGCCGATGTAGAGCGCGAGGTTCGGTTTCATCTCCGCGAGGCAGGCTTTCACGTCGTCGCCGATGGCGACGGTGCAGCCGGCGGCGATATCGAGGTCCTTGTAGGACTTGCCGTTGCCGGCGCGGCGGAAGCCTTCTTCGAGGGCCGGGCGGAAGAGGCCGATGCGCTGGGGCGAGAACCAGATGGGCAGCCAGCCATCGGCAAGTTCGGCGGTGTTTCGGATGTTCAGCGGGCCCATGGTGGCCAGGTAGATGGGCAGCTGGCGGCCGTGAAGGATGCTCTTCAGCGGCTTGCCGAGCCCGCTGGCGCCCGGGCCGGTGTAGGGCAACTGGTATTCCTCTCCGTGGTATTCGACCGGTTCTTCGCGGGCCCAGATCTTGCGCAGGATCTCGACGTACTCGCGGGTGCGGGCGGCGGGCTTGCCGTAGGGGACGCCGTGCCAGCCTTCGACGACCTGGGGACCGCTGAGCCCGAGGCCGACAAGCGCGCGGCCGCCGGAGAGCGCATCCAGGGTGGACATCGTCATGGCGCACATGGCCGGCGTGCGGCCCGGGATCTGCATGATGCCAGTGCCGAGCTTGATGCGCGTGGTCTTCGCGGCGAGGTAGGCGAGCGGTGTGACAGCATCCGAGCCGTAGGCTTCGGCGGTCCAGACGGAGTCGTAGCCGAGGCGCTCGACGTTGAGGACGAGGTCCAGCGGGAGGCGCATCTGCGCACCCGAATAGCCGATGTTGATAGCGAGCTTCATGGAGTCTCCCGGGCGATTGTGCCGGTCAGCGCGGACAGGGCGAGGGTGGCTCAGGCGCTGAAACGGTAGCCCTTCCCGCGGATGGTCTGGATCTGATCGGAGGAGCCGAGGACATCGCGGAGCTTCCGGCGGAGATTGCTGACATGGGCGCGGACGAGCGTGCTGGCCCCGGCGGCATCGTGGTACTGCCAGACATCAACGAGGAGTTCGCGGGGATGAAGGATCTCGCCTTCGTGTTCCATGAGGTAGGCGAGGAGGGTGGCTTCAATGTGCGTGAGATGGGCCTCGCGGTCGGCGCTGCGGAGGGTGTTGGTGGTCAGGTCGAGGTCGATCCCGGGCTGGTGGCCATCGCGGCGGGGGTGGCCAATGCGTTCGCGAAGGGCTTCGCCGAGCGCTTCGATGGGGAACGGCTTCTTGATGACGGCGCCTTCGATGCGGAAGTGTGGGCGACGGGCGCCTTTGTGGAGGAGGTACACCACCGTGGGCGCGCCGTGGTTGAAGGTGCTGGCGAGCCACTGGTTGAACTGGGCGAAATTGACGCCCTCTTCGCCACGCGGGAGGCCCTGGACATCGGTGACGATGGCATCGTGCCGAGAGTCAGCGAGGGCCTGCATGGCGTCGTCGTAGTTGGCGGCGGTGGCGGTATCGTAGCCTCGTTCGCGCAGGTACTCGGTGACATTGGTACGCATACGCGGTTCTCGGCTGATGACAAAAACGGAAGTCATGCTGCGGTCGGTGATCTCTTTGCGGCTGGGCGTTGGAGCATCTTGTGGACGGGGCGGGACGGTGTCAAGCAAAAAACGCACCCCCTGAAAACATAAGCCTGTGAACTTCTGGTACGGCGTTGAGGACGTGATGGAGTGCGTGGGATCGGGGGCGAAATCGCGCACTCGGCGTTGAAAAAGCGACTGACTGGTATGTTTGGACGGGACGGCCGGACGGCTATCCGGATCCGGTCAACTTGTAGGTCACGTCCTCGATTCGGGCCTGGATCATACGGTGGGGGGCGGCCGTTTCGACCCAGACGTAGTTGACGCTGCCGTTGTAGCGATAGCGCACCTTCCAGGCCTGGAAGGTGCCGGCCGGGACATCGACGGTTTCGGCTCCTTCCACCCGCACTTCCACGTTGTGGATGTGCGGAGCGCCAGCGTTAATGATGAGAGTGTACTCGCTCTGGTAGCCCTGTGAGAGGTTCACGGTGCGGGCGAGCCAGAGAGTTGACTCGTCGTCGTACCAGGCGGGGTTGGGCACTTTGCCGGTTGGCACCGGCAGGTCGCGGGTGGTCTGGTTTACCTTGCCATCGACTTCGGCCTTGAACTGGACGGTGGCCGTATCGAAGGTGTTGGTGAAGGTCGTCCGCTTGTCCTTCTTCGAGTCGGTGCGGGTGCGGGTGACCTGGATCGGCTGGAGGCTATCGGACTTCACGGTGGCGACGCCGTCATCGCGGAACTCGTCCTTCGAGCAGAGGCGGCTGAGAACCGTTTTGCCGTCGGCGCCCGGTTCGGTCTTGAGTTCGCAGGTGCCTGCGTCGGCTTCGGCCTTGCTGCTCAACTGGTAGTGCTCGGATTCCACGCCCCGCCAGGGGGCGCTGATGAACACGGGCGGGGCCGGCGTGGGCTTGTCAGCGTTCGCACAGGCGGCCGACAAGGCCCCCAGCGCCACGGCGGCAGCGACAAGGAGAAAGCCGCGGACAGACGAGTTCAAACGGCGACCGCTCCAGCGACCTGCCTGATGCGGGCGAGCGCGTCGTCGACATCCTGGCTGGAGACGTTGATGTGGGTGACGAGGCGCATGCGCTGGGGGCCGAAACCCACGGCCAGGACGCCGGCATGGCGGAAGGCGCGGAGCCAGCTATCGAGCTCCCCGCGGACCACGTCGGCGACGACAATGTTCGTCTGCGGCTTGTTCGGCACGAATGGGCCGATTTCAGCGAGGCCGGCGGCGAGGCGGGCGGCGTTCGCGTGATCGTCCGAGATCCGTTGAACGTTATGTTCGAGCGCGTAGAGACCGGCGGCAGCGAGGATGCCCGCCTGGCGCATGCCGCCGCCGAGCATCTTGCGGTTGCGGCGCGCTTCGTGGACGAAATCCGCCGAGCCGCAGATGAGCGAGCCCACGGGGCAACCGAGGCCTTTCGAGAGGCAGAAAGAGACCGAATCGCAATCGCGGGCGATTCGGGCAACCGGCGCAGAGAGGGCGGCCGAAGCGTTGAAGAGGCGGGCGCCATCGAGGTGGACACGCATGTTGTGGCGGCGGGCAAGACCGGTGAGGGCGTCCATTTCGGCGAGCGGGAGGGCGGCGCCCCCGCAGCGATTGTGGGTATTTTCGATGCAGAGCAGCGGATCGCGCGGGGTGTGGATGTTGGGCGGCCGGATGGCGGCCTCAAGCTGGTCGAGATCGAACGTGCCATCGGGGCGGTTGGGGAGGGCATGCGACTGGACGCCGCCGAGACGAGCGGCTCCCGCGACTTCGTAGTTGAAGATGTGGCACTGGTCGCCGAGGAGGATTTCGTCGCCGGGGCGGGTGTGGGTCATGACGGAGATGAGGTTCGCCATGGTGCCGCTGGGGACGTAAACAGCAGCTTCCTTGCCGGTGACTTCGGCAGCTTTGGCTTCGAGCCGGTTGACCGTTGGGTCATCGCCAAAGACATCGTCGCCGACTTCGGCTTCGTACATGGCGCGGCGCATGGCCTCGGAGGGCTTGCTGACGGTGTCGCTGCGGAGATCGATGACAGAGTTCATGCGCGTTGGCGCTCCCAAAGAGTCTGGTAGTGGTCGGCGCCGCGAATCGCGCCGGCTATCTCAATGCGTTCGAGGGCGAGGAGGGCTTCCATAGTGCGGCCGCATTCGTCGGTGGTTTCGTCGGTACCGAGGGCGGAGAGGCGGTCGACGAGTTGTTGCCAGACGCCGCTGGTGAGGAGCACTGGCATGGTTCGCGGCCAGTGGAACGACATGACCTTTTCGGGAAACGGGAACTCAGGGCGGAGCTTCTTGATGGAGCGGAAGCGGTCTTCGACCGATTCGGCGCGGGGGACGATGCGGATAAGGGGGGCGACGCCGGGTTTGGTGCGGAAGTCGATGAGGAGCCGCTTTTCGATGAGGAGGAAGCGCACGACCAGGACTTCGGCGGCGGCGATCACCTTGAACACCTCGTCGAGGTCGACTCCGAATTCATCAGACATTGGGGGCGCACCGAAGGGGAGTCATTGGGGTGTGGAAGATGGTAGGACAAAAGGGGGCGAAGAGCGAAGCGGAGGGGAGTGAAGCGGCAATTGTGGTCGGGGTGCACAGATTTGAACTGTGGGCCTCTTGGTCCCAAACCAAGCGCTCTGCCAGGCTGAGCTACACCCCGAGGAGACCAGAGTACAGAGCGAAGAGCGAAGAGCGAAGTGAGTGGGGTTGGCCCAGAACGAGGCCCGAGGCCCGCAGAATCCCTACCCCGAGGCCCGAGAGTCGTATAGCGCCGGGGCAATCTAGAATCCGTTCTCGTGGCTGATGTGGGTCCGGTGCTGGTTTTGCGCGGCGGCGCGGTGTTCGATGTGGAGTCGCGCGGGTTTCGGGCCGGCGTGGACGTGGTTTGTGAGGGCGAGCGGATTCGAGGGGTCGCCGCTGGTGATGCGGGGCCGGCAGGGGCGCGGGTGATTGAGTGCGGCGGGGCATTCGTGCTGCCGGGGCTGATCGATTGCCACGTGCATGTGACCGGGAGCGGTGACCCTACGGAGCTGAACGCAGCGGAGAGTCAACCGATGGCGTTGCGCGCGTGGAAGGCCGCGGGCTACGCGCGACGCACGCTCCAGGCCGGAGTAACGGCGGTACGCGACCTTGGGGCGAGCGGACAGTTGAACATCCACCTGGCGCGCGCGATCGAAAGCGGGCTCATCGAGGGGCCGCGGGTGCTGGCCGCTGGATTGGGCGTGACGATGACCGGCGGGCACGGGCACGGCTTCCTGGCGCGGGAGGCAGACGGGCCCGACGAGGTTCGGAAGGCGGTGCGAGAACAGCTCCGGGCCGGGGCAACGGCGATCAAGCTGTTCGCAAGCGGCGGAGTGATGACGGCTGGTGTCGACCCGAGGTCGCCGAGCTTCACGGAAGAGGAGTTGCGGGCGGGGGTTGAAGAGGCGCACAAGGCGTTCAAAGTGGTTGGAGCGCACGCGCAGGCGACGGATGGGATTAAGAACGCCGTGCGGGCGGGCGTCGATTCGATCGAGCACGGGGTTTGGCTGGACGACGAGGCGATCCAGATGATGGTCGAACACGGCACGTATTTGGTGGCTACGCTAACGGCGCCGTGGAAGATCTTCGATGAGGGTCTGGCGGCCGGGATCCCACCGTACATGATCGAGAAGGCCGAGCAGGTGCTTTACGACCATCGGGAGAGCTTCGTGCGGGCGCGGACGGCCGGTGTGAAGCTGGCGATGGGCACCGACCAGGGAACGCCGGCTAACCGGCCGGGCGAGAACGCGCAGGAGCTTGTGAGGATGGTGGAGCAGGGCCTCTCGCCCGCGGCCGCCTTGATGGCCGCGACGGCGTGGGGCGCCGACCTGCTCAAGATTGATTCGGAGACCGGGCGGCTCAAAGCGGGACTCGGAGCGGATATGCTGGTGGTACACAGGGACCCGCTGGAGGACATCGGCGGGCTAATGGACGATTCGAACATCGCGGCAGTAGTGAAGAGCGGGCGCGTGATCCGCTGCGCGCTGCCGCAAAGTGAGGGATGAGATGAGCCAACTGCAGAAGAAGATTTCGCGAATCCAACGAAGAGAGGGCCCGGGGATCGGTTTCGGTCTCGCCGCGCGGGAACAGCCGCGGGCGATGCTGCTGGCGGCATTGGCAGCGGACGCCGGGGCAGGCACGGCGGCCCTGGACGCCGGAGCGGATCTCGTCATCGTGCAGGCGAGCGATGGAGCGGCGGCCGCGAAGATCGTCGAGGGGGTCGTGGGGGACAAGGCGTGCGTGGGCGCGCGGCTGAACGGCCTTTCGGGAGCCGATGCGGACGCGCTGGCGAAAGCGGGCTGCGACTTCGTGATCAGTACGCTGGATGGGACGGACTCTTCAGCAGTGGACACTGAGCGGATGGGTCAGGTTGTGGTCGCGGGGGCGGAAATCGATGACACGACGCTGCGGGCGCTTGCGCCGCTGGGGCTGGACGCACTATTCACGGAATTGCCGACGGGCGCGATGAAGCTGGTGGATCAGCTGGCGCTCATGCGCCTGGCGTCGTTCGCCTCGGCGCCGCTAGTCGTGACGATCGACCCTGGCGCGAGCGTCGCGGACCTGCGCGTGCTGCGCGATTCCGGGGTAGCGGTCGTGGTGGCGCCGGCGGGAGCAAGCCCGAGCCAGATCACAGGCATCGGCGACAACCTGAAGGCTGTGCCTGCGCCAAGAAAGGCGAAGCGTGAGGGCGGTGACATTGCACTGGTGCCAGCGACAGCGAATGCGCACGCGCATGACGAAGAAGAAGACGACGACGACGACGAGTAGGGGCCGCCCTCACCCCCCGACCCCCTCTCCCGACTGCGCGGGAGAGGGGGAGCGCGGACCGGATGCGCAACGGAAACCGGCGGCCGACCGCCGGAGGCTCGACGAACTCCAGGCGTGGTACGTGAGGTGCGGGCGGCATACGTTGCCGTGGCGGCTGACTCGCGACCCGTACGCCGTGCTGGTTTCGGAAGTAATGCTGCAGCAAACGCAGGTGGAGCGGGTGCTGCCGTACTACGAGGCGTGGTTGGCCCGGTGGCCCGGTTTCGCGACGCTGGCGCAAGCGACGCCGGCCGACGCGATCCGGGCGTGGGCGGGGCTGGGGTACAACCGCCGAGCGGTGAACCTGCAGCGGTTGGCCGTCCAGGTTGTGGCGCAGCACGCGGGACAGCTCCCAACCGGTGAGGCAGAACTGCGCCAGCTGCCAGGCATTGGGGCGTACACGGCGAGCGCCGTGCAATCGTTCGCACGAGATGACCGGGTGACGGTGCTGGATACCAACGTTGGGCGCGTGATCGCGCGATGCGCGCTCGGGATCGCAGGGGCGCGGGAGGTTTCGCCCACCGTGTTGCGAGCCGCGGCCGAGGATGGGCTGCCGCGGCGGGGTGTGCGCGATCACAACCTGGCGTTGATGGACCTTGGCGCGACGGTGTGCCGGTGGCGGGCGCCTGAATGCGGCGGCTGTCCTTTGAAAGCGGAGTGCGCGTGGCGAGCCGCCGGATATCCGGAGGGGCGCATCCGCGCGGAACGGGCGGCGAAGTTCGAGGAGACGGCGAGGTTCGCGAGGGGGCGGATTGTGGACGCGTTGCGCACCACGGACGCGCTTTCGGCGGCGGAACTGGGGGCGCTGCTACCCCCGCTGCACCGAACAGGCGTGGCGGGCTACCTGGAAGCGCTGGCACGCGACTCAGTGATTGTGCGCTGCGCTGACGGGGCGTGGTCGCTGCCGGGCGCAGCTCAGGGCAGCAAGAGCATGGCATCGCCGAAGCTGTAGAAGCGGTAGCCGGAGGCGATGGCCTCCTGGTAGGCGCGGAGGACGAACGCCGTCCCGGCGAAGGCGCAGACGAGCATGAGGAGCGTTGAGCGCGGGAGGTGAAAGTTGGTCATGAGAACATCGACCACGCTGAACTCATCGCCGGGAAGGATCTTGAGCGAGGTCCAGCCCTCGTACTCCCGGACTTCGCCACAGTGGCGGGAGACGTGTTCGAGCGTGCGGACGACGGTTGTGCCGACGGCGACGATTCGGCGCCGTTCGGCACGCGCGCTATTGATAGCGGCCGCGGTTTTGGCGGGAAGTGTGACATGTTCGGCATGCAAGGAGTGGTCGCGTGGGTCCTCGACCGAGACCGGCCTGAAGGTGCCGGGGCCGACTTCGAGGGTGACGGCGGCGCGCTCGATCCCACGGCTTGTGAGAGCCTGGAGCAGTTCGGGGGTGAAATGCAGGCCGGCCGTGGGGGCGGCGGAGCTGCGGGGGTCGCGGCTGTAGACGGTCTGGTAGCGCTCGGGGTCGCCGGAATAGCCCTTGATGTAGGGCGGGAGCGGGACCGCGCCGACAGTCGCCGGGTCAAACGCCCGGGCGAAATCGAGGACGACGACTCCTTCGGTGCGCTCGACCACGGCGGCGTCGAGCGGCCCGGCGGAGGTTTCGAAGCGGAAGGCGCGGCCGGGAACGGCCTGGCGGGCGGGGCGAAAGAGCACCTCCCAGCGAAGGTGAGTGAGCGGGCGAACGAGGAGCGCCTCGGCGGCGCCACCGGTATCGACGCGATGGCCGAACAGGCGGGCGGCCATGACGCGGGTGTCGTTGACAACGAGAAGGTCGCCAGTATCGAGGAGGCCGGGCAAGTCTCGGACGACCCGGTGTTCGATGGTCTGGGCCCGGCGATGGAGGACCATCAGGCGCGCTGAATCGCGGGGTTCGGCGGGTTGCTGAGCGATGAGCGCGGGCGGGAGTTCGAATTCGAAATCGGCGGTGCGCACGAGAATGAGCATTGCGCCTTTAGCGGGCGCGGTCTACGGTGAACGTTCCCCCGAGGAGCGTGCAATGGCACACGGCAATGGCACATCGACCACGCATTTCACCCGCGATCGGCTGGGCGAGCTGACCGCCACGCACGTCAGCCTGGAGAAGAGTGCGGCGCGTTCGATCGAAGCCGAGCAGGCGCACCTGGAGCAGGCGGCAGTGCAGCGGCTGCAAGCCTCGCAGGCGGAGGTGTCGGGGAGCGCTATCGGCTTCGCCCGGATAGAGCAGGCGACGCTCCGGCAGAGCAACGCAGGCGTCGTGGTTGCGCGTTCGGTGGCGTGCGACCAGGTACACACGGGCATCCTGGTTTCGCCGGTGGTGCGCGGGGATGTGCACACATGGCTGGACATGCGGTCGGCGGTGGCTATTGGCGTGGGGATGGTACTGGGGAAGGTCGCGATTGCCGGGGTCCGCGCACTGGTAAAGCGGGCGGCACTGTAGCCTCGCCGGGCAAGACGAGCGCATTCGCGGCGTCGGTCCGGAGCTGACCACAGGCAGCGCTGATTTCCGAGCCTTTTTCGACACGCACCGTGCAGTTGACGCCAGCCGCCCGCAGGATTCGCTCGAATTCGAGGACGCGGGCGCGCGGAGGGCGGCCAAAGCCGCCCGCCGTGGGGTTCACAGGGATGAGGTTGACGTGGGCGCCGCTACGGGCGAGCAGCGCCGCGAGTTCGGCGGCGATAGCCGGCGAGTCGTTGAGGCCATCGATCAGAGCGTATTCGAACGTGACGCGGCGGCCGGTGTTGTTGAAGTAGCGGCGGGCTGCTGAGATGAGGTCGCGGACGGAAGTCGGGCCGGCGGTGGGCACGAGGCGTTGGCGGAGTTCGTCGTTGGGGGCGTGGAGCGAGATGGCGAGGCCAACCTGGAGGTCTTCGGCCGCGAGCCGGTCGATGGCGTGGATGAGGCCGACCGTTGAGATCGTTATGTGGCGCTGGCCGAGGCCGAACGCGCGCGGGTCGGTCAGGAGGCGGACAGCACGGATCGTTTCGGCGTAATTGGCGAGCGGTTCGCCCATACCCATGAAAACGACGTTCGTAACGTGCTCGCCGCGTTCGCGGAGGAGGCGGGCGACGTGGAGGGCCTGGGCGACGACTTCTTCGGCGCGCAAGTTGCGTTCGAAGCCCATCTGTCCCGTGGCACAAAAGACGCAGCCCATGGCGCAGCCCGCCTGGGTGGAGACGCAGACGGTGGAGCGGGGGTGAGCGTGCTGGCCCGGGTACTGCATGAGTACGGTTTCAATGAGCGTGCCATCAGCCATGCGGAGGAGGAGCTTCGTGGTCTGCCCGTCCTCGCTGACGACGCGGTGCACTTCGGTAGCGGAGCCGATGGTGTGTCCTGCGGCGGCCAGCGCATCACGGAGGGTAGCCGGGAGCTGGTGGAGGTCGGCGATCGACGCAGGGGACTCGTGGTAGAGCGCGCGGAGGAGCTGGTTGGCGCGGTAAGCGGGTTGGCCGAGGGAGGAGACGAGGGAGTCGACTTCCTCGGGGAGGAGGCGGTAGAGGTCGGAGGATTTTGGATTTTGGATTTTGGATTTTGGATTGGCGCTGGTCATGCGAGGCCAACCACGGATTTTCGATTGCCGATTGCCGATTGCCGATTGGTCATGCGAGGCCAACTTCGGGTGGAAGGGAGCCGCGTTCGCCGTTGAGGAAGTCGTGCGCGGACAGGCGGCGGGAGCCGGTGCGCTGGAGTTCGTCGAGGATGAGCCAGCCGTTTGTGAGGGCAATGGCAGGTTTGCGGTCGATGACAGCGAGGGCGCCGATTGGCTGCGAAGGCGACGTTGAATCGGCGTGGGCGGCCCAGATGGCGAGTCGCTCGTTGCGGTAGTGGACGAAGGCGGTTGGCCAGGGGTTGTAGGCGCGGACGGCACGTTCGGCTTCGGCGGCGGTCATGGAGGACTTGAGGTGGCCGTCGGGCTTGGCGATGAGGTGGCAATACGTAGCGATCGATTCGTCCTGGGGGACGGCCCGGAGGGCGCCGCTGAGCCAGGCGGGGAGGGCTTCGACGAGCTTCCTGGCGCCGAGGTCGGCGAGGCGGGGTTCGAGCGTCGCCGCAGTGTCCGTGCGCTCTATCGGGAGTTTGGCGCGGAGCATGACCGGGCCGGCGTCCATCCTGAGGACCAGCTCCATGATGCTCACGCCGGTTGTCGAGTCGCCGGCGAGGATGGCAGAGACAATGGGCGAGGGGCCACGCCAGCGGGGGAGGAGCGAGGCGTGGACGTTCAGGCAGCCGCGGGAAGGGATCGCGAGGACGGCGGCCGGGAGGATCCTGCCGTAGGCGGCGACGACGAAGACATCGGCGCTGTAGTCCGCCAGGCGCTGCTGAACCATCGGGTCGCGGAGTGTATCGGGTTGGAAGGGACCGATCCCGAGTTCAAGAGCGGCCACCTTAACCGGTGGCGGCTGAACGCGGCTGCCGCGACCGGCGGGGCGGTCGGGTTGACTGACGGCGGCGACGACCGGGTAACCGGCGGCTACCAGGGCGCGGAGCGAGGGGACGGCGAATGCGGGCGAGCCCATGAACACGATACGAGCGCCGGGGGCCGTCACTCTCGCCACCGGTAGACATCCGCGAAGCGCTGGGATCCGGTGAAGAGGATGCCGGGCGCCAGGTTCTCCAGGGAATCGGCGCGGGCGTAGATATAGGTGGGATAGGCGAGGACCACGCTCGGCGTAAGGTCCTGCCAGACCTCCTGGAACTGGCGGTAGGCGTCAGCGCGGACTTCGAGGGTGTTGGAGGTTCGGCCCTTGGCGATGAGTTCATCGACAACAGCGTCCTGAAAGTTGGCGAGATTGAGGCCGGCGCTGCCGAGCTGGGAACTGTGCCAGCCGAAGTAGGGATCCGGGTCTGGGCCCTGGTCCCAGGCGGCAACGGCGGCTTCGTATTTTCGAACCTCGAGGAAATCGCGACGCAGCACGGAAAAGGTGGTGCTGGCGACGGTGGCGCGGATGCCGAGCGGAGCGAGCTCGCGCGCGATTTCGTTTGCTACCTCGACGCGCACGGGATCGTTATCGGTGCGGATGGTGAAGCGGAACTCGGCGCCGTCCTTCGTGAGGATGCCAGTGGTCGGGTGGCGCTTCCAACCGGCGTCGTCGAGCATCTTGAGGGCGGTCGTTGTGTCGGGGGCGATAAGGTCGCGGGTCTTGTCATAGGCCCAGGAGCCCGGGGCTATAGGCGAGGAAGAAGCGACGGCTGCGCCGGCGAACGCCTTGGCGGCGATCGCCTTGCGATCGAGGGCGATGGAGAGCGCCGTCCGCACGCGCTCGTCCTGAAAGAGCGCCTGGTCGTTGTTGAGGTAGAGCAGCACCTGGGTGGAGCGCTGGAACTGCTCGACCTTCGTGCCTTTGACTCGTTCGAGGTCGCCCTGCTGGCCGCTGCTGAGTGTGTCGCGCACGAGGAGGCTACTGGCATCGCCAGACTGGAGGGCGCGGAGGGCGCTTGAATAGTCGGAGTAGAACTTGAGTGTGACACGCGTGATGCCTGGTGCACCGAGGTAGTAGCTGTCGTTGGCCACAAGGCGCGCTTCGCGGGAGTCCAGGCGTTCGAGCCTGTAGGGGCCGGTGCCAATGGGGTTGGCGTTGAAGGGGGCTTCGTAAAGCGCCTTCGCGTCAAGCGAGGCAAGGAGGTGTTCGGGGAGGATGCCAATGGTCGCATTGCGGGCGAGAAACGGCGCGGACGCCTGCTTGAGCTGGATGACCACGGTAGCCGCGTCGGAGGCCTGGATATCGACTCCGAGCCAGCCTGCGGCGACGGCGGGATCGCCCTTGAAATCAGGCGAGACAAGCTGGTTCACGGTGAAGACGACATCGCGCGAAGTGACCGGCTGGCCATCGTGCCAGGAGATGCCTTTTCGCAACTTGAAGGTGTAGGTACGCCCGTCTTCTGACACCTGGGGCGCGTCGGCCAGGTCGGGGAGAACACGGCCATCCGGGGCGATCCGGACGAGGCCGGAGAACACGAGCTGAGAGAGGTCCTGGTCGACCTCGTTCGTGGTGGCGTAAAGGGGGTTGACGCGCTGCCAGGTGCCGGCTACGGCCTCGATGTGTTCGGTTTGGCCGGTGAGGACGACGCCTTCGTTGCCGGAGAGCCTGAGCGCCAGAGCGCCGGCCGCAGCGAGAACAGCAGCGAGAAAGCACGCCGCGAGGATCACCGTTCGGCGCGAGTGAGAGGAGACACGGGGCATAGGCGGGGACTATTTCTGCGACTGGACGCTCAAGAACGACACGAAGATGAAGACGATGGTGAGGATGATCGTGGCCTGGAAGAGCGTGCGTTCGAGGCCGCGCTTGGTTCGGTAAACCGAGCCTCCGGACATGCCGCCGAGGGCAGCGCCAAAGCCGGAGCCCTTCACCTGGAGAAGGATCACGACGATGAGGATGCCGGAGACGATGATCTGCAAGTAGTTGATCATGAAGGCTACCGCGTGAGGAGAAGTGGCTCTTCGGCGGCGCTGGGCGCAGCATCGAGCGAGAACGTGTCGCGACTATCGTACATGCGCATGATCGTAGCGGCGAGCTTGGCCGGATCGTGGCGGTAACGATTCTCTTCGGCGACGACATCGCCTTCGATGAGTTTCACGCCTTCGAAAGCGCGGACGGCGTGGTCGCGGGCGATGGGCACCGGGCTGGAGTGCCAGGCCTCGGGGAGCTGCGGGCCGATGTTGTTGTTCGCGAGGACGGCGTGAAGGAGACCGCGGCCGGTGTGGCGGTGGATGGTCTCGAGGTGGTCGCCGACGCTAAAGCCATCGGTCTCGCCGTGCTGGGTTGCGACGTTGCAGATGAAGATACGTGTGGCGGTGGTGGCGAAGAGCGCCTTCTGGATGCCGGTGACGAGCAGGTTGGGAAGCACGCTGGTGTAGAGGCTGCCAGGACCGATGACGACGAGGTCGGCTTCGAGGATGGCCCGGACGGCATCGGGGTGGGCCTCGGCGGAGGCGGGGTTGAGGTAGAGGTCGCGGATACCGGCGCCGCGCTCCGTGATGTTATGTTCACCGTGGACAAGTTCGTTCTCGTGGGTGCGGGCGCTCAGGGTGACGTCCTCGAGGGTTGAGGGAAGGATCGTGCCGCGGACATTGAGGACTCGGCTGGCCTCGTGGATGGCGGTTTCGAAGTTCCCGGTGACTTCGGCCATGGCGACAATGAAGAGGTTGCCGAAAGAGTGACCCTCAAGGCCGCTGCCTTCGGTGAAGCGGTACTGGAAGAGGCGGGACATGAGCGGTTCGGATTCGGCGAGCGCCGCGATGCACTGGCGGATATCGCCCGGGGCGACGACGCCGAACTCCTGGCGAAGGCGGCCGGTGCTGCCGCCGTCATCGGCGACGGTGACGATGGCCGTGAGGTTGCTCGTGTAGTCCTTGAGGCCACGGAGGAGCGTCGAGAGGCCCGTCCCGCCGCCGATAGCGACGACCTTGGGGCCGCGGCTGAGGAAGCGCTTGTTGTAGATGGCCTGGGCGAGGTTCTGGTCCCGGCGGTCGGGACGAACAAAGGCGTACAGGAGCGATTCGTTGAGCTTCCAAACGGCGACGCCGACGGTGGAAAGCGCGGCGCTGATGAAGAGCAGACCGCGCGCCCAGCGTGCGATGAATTGGAGCGTGAGGTAGTAGAAAACGCCGGGCAGCGGCGCCTGGAGGTATGCCTCCTTGAGGACGTAGGCGATACCGAGACCCATGAGGGAGATGCCGAAGAGGAGCAGCACGAGCCAGCGCTTGATGTGCATGCCCGGGTAAAACCACTTGAGGACGCTGTGCTCGCGGAGGTTCCGGACGGTCATCGGGCGGAAGTATACCATCGGGTGGCGATACTGCTAGGACGGTTAAGCATTTACGAAAGCTCCGTGGCGAGGAGTGCCTGGACGACCTGGAAGTTCGCACGGCCGCCGGTCTCCTTCATGACCTGGCCGACGAGGAACTTGATGGACGACTCTTTGCCGGCGCGGTAATCGGCGACGGCTTTCTCGTTCGAGGCGATGACTTTGCGGACGATGCCCGCCAGTTCGTCTTCGCCGCTGATCTGGGCGAGGCCGGAGGCGGCGACGATTTCGGCGGCGGTCGTTCCGGACGCCGCCATCTTCTCGAAGACTTCCTTGGCAACATTGGCGGTGATCTTGCCGTCTTCGACCAGGCGGATCAGCCCGGCGAGCGCAGAAGGCGTGACGCGAAGGTCGCCGAGGGTGTGGGCTTCGATGTTCAGCCAGCGGCTGACTTCGCCAAGGACCCAGTTGGCGGCGAGCTTGGCGGAGCGCCCAGGTTCGAGGGCGACGGCAGCCATCACTGCTTCGAAATAATCAGCGCGGTCGCGGGCCTCGGTCAGGGTCGTGGCTTCGTGATCGCTCAGGCCAAGGGTGAGGAAGCGGGCGTGGCGCGCCTCTGGGAGCTCGGGGAGCCTGGCACGGAGGGCTTCGACGTAGGGGCGGCCGAGACGGAGCGGGGGAAGGTCCGGCTCGGGGAAGTATCGGTAGTCGTTCGCGTCCTCCTTCGAGCGCTGGCTGACGGTTTCGCCGCGTTCATCTACCCAACCGCGGGTTTCCTGGTGGATGACGCCGCCCGAGTTGAGGACGTCCGCCTGACGCTTCTCTTCGAAAATGAGGGCATCGTGAACGGCGCGGAAGCTGTTCATGTTCTTGACTTCCACCTTGGCGCCGAGCTTCTCCGTGCCGCGCGGGCGGAGGGAGATGTTGGCATCGCAGCGGAAGTTGCCATCCTCCATGTTTGCTTCGCTAACCCCGATGTAACGAAGGATCTGGCGGAGGCGTACGAGGTACTCACGAGCTTCGGCGGCCGTGCGCATATCGGGTTCGCTGACGATCTCCATAAGCGGAGAGCCGGAGCGGTTCACATCGACGAGCGAGTAGGTCTCGCCGGTCACGGGATCGGTGCGGTGGAGGAGGCGGGCCGTGTCCTCTTCCATGTGGACGCGGGTGATGCCGAGGCGGCGAGTTTGGCCGTCAACCGAGACATCGAGCCAGCCGTTCTGGCAGACAGGGAGGTCGTATTGGGAGATCTGGTAGCCCTTCATGAGGTCCGGGTAGGGGTAGTTCTTGCGGTCGAACTTGCTGAACTCAGCGATGGTGCAGTTGAGAGCGAGGCCGGTCATGACGATGAATCGAATGGCCTGCTCGTTGATGACGGGGAGGACGCCGGGCATTCCCAGGCAGACAGGGCAGACGTGGGTGTTGGGGCCGGCGCCGGAGTAATCGGCACTGCAGCCGCAGAACATCTTGCTCTTCGTGACCAACTGGCAATGGACTTCGAGGCCGATGACGGTCTCGAAGTCGGTGGCAACGGCGGTCAAAACACTCCTCCACCGCCCTGGGGACGCTTTCCGAGTATAGGGAGGGGGGTTGGCAGGAACAATGCGGAGAATCCTCTAGCGAGCAAGACGTAAAGCCTTGCGATTTCGTTCCAGCGGTGTTAGCGGACGCTGATGGCAGGAGCGCCCGGCCGGACGTGGCCGATGCGCCAGAGCGGCGCTGAATCAGCTGCGAAGGCAGCTTCGAGAATGGCGGCGCGGCGTGGCGAGCAGCCGATGAGGAGGCCGCCGGAAGTTTGGGGGTCAAAGAGGAGGGCGGCGGTGTCGGGGTCGACGGACGGAGCGATGGTCGCGTTGGTGCCAACCCAGTCGCGGTTACGGCCTTCGCCGCCGGTGTGGACGCCGGAGGCGGAACAGTCGCGGGCGCCGGGGAGGAAGGGGACGGAGGACGAGGTGATTTCGACGGCGACTCCAGAACGGGACGCCATCTCCCAGAGATGGCCGAGAAGGCCGAAGCCTGTGACATCGGTGGCGGCGCGGACGCCTGCGCGCGCGGCGAGGTGCGACGGGTGACGGTTGAGTCGGAGCATCGACTCGATGGCTGACACGACCCAGCCTTCGCCGTCGCGGTGGTTCTTCGCCGCCGAGAGGATCATCCCGGTGCCGAGGGGCTTGGTGAGGTAGAGGATATCGCCGCGGCGGAGGCCGGCTTTGCTCAGGATGCGTTTCGGGTGGACGAGCCCGAGGACGCTGAGGCCGTACTTCGGTTCGTTATCCCAGACGGTGTGGCCGCCGGCGATGACGCCGCCCGCCTCGGCAACCTTGTCGCCGCCGCCGCGGAGGATCTCGGTCTGTACCGCGACGGGGAGGTCCTCCGGGAATGCGGCGATGTTGAGGGCGAGCACGACTTCGCCGCCCATGGCATAGACATCGGACATGGCGTTGGCGGCGGCGATGGCGCCGTAGGTGTAGGGGTCATCGACGACGGGTGCGAAGAAGTCGAGCGTTGCGACGACGGCTGTCTTCGCGTTGATGCGATAGACGGCGGCGTCATCGGGCACGCCGAGGCCGACCAGCACGTTGGGGTGGCCAGTTGGGTCGAACAGACCAGCTAACGGCGACAGCACCTGCGCCAGGGCCTCCGGCCCCGCCTTGGATGCTCAGCCACCACAGGTGGTGAGTTCGGTCATGCGGAAGAGCTCTTCGCGCGTCACGGAGAAAGCATAGAGCGAAGACCGGAGAGCGGAGAGCGGAGAACGAGTGACCGCGAACCTCGGAGTGGCAACTGGTAGAGTCGGGGCGTGTGCAGGTTCGATGCGATTGTGGTGGGGGCGGGGCCGGCGGGAAGCACGGCGGCGCGAGAGCTGGCGGCCGCCGGAGCGCGGGTGCTCATCGTGGATAAGGAAGAGTTCCCGCGGTACAAGGCGTGTGGCGGCGGGATCCCGTTGCGGACGGAGAAGTTGCTGCCGTTCCCGATCGACGGCGTGATCGAGGACTCGGTGAGCCGGCTGGAGGTCGCGAACCTGGGGAAGATGCGATTCGTACGTGACTCCGGTAAGCCATTCGCGCACATGGTGATGCGGGAGCGGTTCGACGCGTTGCTGTTGGAGCAAGCGCGGCGGGCCGGGGCGGAGTTCCGGGCGGGGACGCAGGTGCGGGCGATCGAGCAGAACGGCCATGTGCGGGTGATGGCGGAGGGGTTCGAGGCCGAGGCGGAGATGCTGATCTGCGCCGATGGCGCGCATTCTCCAGCGGGGAAGATGGCCGGGCTGGGTGGGGACATCGCGGAGTGCGCGGCGTGGGAGGTGGAGGTGCGGGCGCCTGAGTTGCAGCAGCGGGCATACGGCGCGACGGCGCTGATCGAGCTGGGGTACCGGCCGTGGGGTTACGCCTGGCTCTTTCCGAAGCGGGGGGTGCTCTCTATCGGGATCGTGCTGCCCCGGGAGAACGCGGCGGAGATGAAGGGGCACACGCAGGCGTTCATCGACCGTCTCGGGCTCCGGGGCGCGAGTGTGGAGATTGCGCGGGGGCACAAGATCCGGTTCCGAAGGGGGAACGAGCGGATCGCGGCGGGGCGAGTGTTGCTGGCCGGCGACGCCGCGGGGCTGGCCGACGAGTTCACGGAAGAGGGAATCTACTACGCGATCGAGTCGGGGCGGATCGCGGCGCGGAACGTGTTGCGGGCGCAGGGTGGTAACGGCGACCTGGCGCGGTACCAGGCCGACATCGATCGGGAGGTGATGCCGGAGTTGCGGGCGGCACGGATTATCGGGTTCATGTTCTACGGGATGCTTCGGAGGGCGGCGCGACCGTGGATGTTCGCGAGCGCGCACACGCCGTTCCTTTGGAACGCGTTCTTCGCCGTACAGCGGGGCGAATCGACCTACGCGCGCGAGGTAGCGCGGATCCCGGTGCTGCCGCGGATCGCCGCGCGCATGCTCGATCGCGGATGACACTGGCGCCGGAGACGATCATGGAGCGGCTTGTGGCCGTTTACGGGACGCCGCATCACGTCCCGAGCGGCGACCCGGTGGGCGAGCTGGTGCTCACGGTGCTCTCGCAGAACACGGCGGACACCAACAGCGGGCGCGCGTTCGTGCAACTGATGCGGAAGTACTCTTCGTGGGCGGCGATGGCTGACGCGCCCCCGGACGAGTTGATTGCGACGATCCAGAACGGCGGCCTGGCGCAGCAGAAAGGCCCGAGGATCCAGGCGATCCTGCGGACGGTGGGGGAACGGTCGCCAGAGTGGGACCTGGGCTTCCTACGCGAGTTGCCGCTGGCAGAGGCGCGGGCGTGGCTGCGGGCGCTGCCCGGGGTGGGGCCGAAGACGGCCGCGTGCGTGCTGCTGTTTTCGCTCGGGCTGCCGGCGATGCCCGTGGATACGCATGTCGAACGCGTGAGCAAGCGGCTGGGGCTGGTGGCAGCGAAAGCGACGGCCGAGCAGGCACATGAGCTGCTGGAGGCACTGGTGAACCCGCCGGACTACTACCGGTTTCACATGCTGCTGATCAAGCACGGGCGGCGGACGTGCATCGCGCGGCGGCCGGCGTGCGAACGGTGCCCACTGTTGGATTGTCCAAGCCGGGTAGAGGTGGCGGGGTGACGGAAGCGCCGACGGTTTCGGCGGAGGCGGCGCGGCGGTTCGTGCTGGGGAAGCAGGGATTGTGGCCGGGGAGGCGATGGACCGGGAAGGACGGCACGCGCGAAGCGATCCGGGCGTGCGAGCACCTGCAACTGGACCCGCTGGTCATCGTCGCGCGGAGTCACGACCTGATGCTCCTGAGCCGGGTGGATGGCTACCGGACCGAGTACTTCGATGAGCTTACGTATGGCGGGCGGGAGTTCTTCGATTGGGGCGGGTGGCTGGCGGTGCGGCCGATGGACGAGCTGCCG
>JBGOVF010000477.1:0-2879 GCA_041477975.1 Tepidiformaceae bacterium | reverse complement strand
CGCATCGGGAATCGGGAGGGCGAGCGCTCTGCGCTTTAGCGAGGACGGCGCGGCCGTAATGTGCGCGGATATCGACCTCGACGGCGCCCAACACACAGCCGCGATGATCGCCGAACGCGGCCGCCCGGGCGCCGCCCTCAAGCTTGACGTGGGCGACCCCGCTGCCGTCGAAGCGGCCCTCCAGACAACTATCTCCGAACTCGGCGGCTTCGACATCCTCTTTAACAACGCGGGAATCAGCGGTCTTGGTAGAACCTGGGCAGAGATCCTTCGTATCAATCTCGACGGCGTGTACAACGGCCTCTTCTACGGCTGCCGCCTCCTGGCCGAACGGGGCGGCGGGGCAATCGTGAGCACCGCCTCCATCGCCGGGCTCGTTGGCCTCATGGGCCCGCCCCTCCCGGAACCCCTCCCCATGGAGTACGGCAGCGGCGCCTACCAGGCATCGAAGGCCGGCGTGGTCCAGTTGACACGCCAGTTCGGGATCAACTTCGCCAGGCGTGGCGTCCGGGTGAACGCCGTCGCCCCCGGCTACATCGTCACGCCGATGACCGCGATGGTACGCGAAAACCCGGAATACGAAGCCTTCCTCACGACCCTCCACCCCATCGGCAGGCTCGGCCAGCCGGAGGAAATTGCGGCGGCCGCCGCTTTCCTCGCCAGCGACGAGGCCTCGTTCGTCACCGGCGTTACCCTCCCCGTGGATGGCGGCTACACCGCGCGGTAGGCCACCGGCTGGTTGCCCGAACCCGGCAACCGATGCATGGTGCAGCGGCGCATGAAGCCTCTGCTGATCTTGCTGCTCGGCGCCCTCTGCGGGTCGCTGGCCACGGTCCTCTTTTTCACGATCGACCCCGCCTTCGAAACCGACGAGCGCGATGGCGCGGGCGGTGGGAACGCCCGCATTTCGCTTGATGAAGACGCCCTCGCGAGCCTGATTACCCAGCAGCTGCCCCAGGTGCCCGGCTTCGACCCGGATACACGCGTGCAAGTGACGATCGACGCTTCCGGTGTCATCAGAGTCGACCTCGCGGTTGGCAAGCTTGGGGTAGGCGTTCAAAGCTCGATCGTCATCAACCCGAACGTTGTGGACGGGCGGCTGCAGCTAAGCGTGGTGGAGGCGAAGCTCGGGCCACTCGTCGCGCCCGACCAGCTCGCGCACGCGATCGAGGCGCCGCTCCAGAAGCGGCTCGATGCGCTGGCCAACGGCTTCGACTACCGCCTGACCTCCATCGCCACCACGGACCGGAGGCTGACGCTCGAGATCCGGCTCTGACCACCTGGTCAGATACCGGTGCTGGCGCCGATAACGCGCCCGATGGCGAAGGTGACGGCCGCGGCCACGAGCCCGAACACCAGCATCCGCGCGCCGGAAAACGCGATCGAGCGGCCCGTGAAGAGCGTCGTGATGGCGCCCACGATGAACAGGCCAAAGCCGCTTGCGACCACACTGGCGGTGATCCCGGTCACTCCACCGACGAACAGCCACGGCACCACCGGAAGGATGGCTCCCAGCGTGAACATCACGAACGACGTGACGGCGGCCACCCACGGGTTGCCGACTTCCTCGCGCGACATTCCCAGCTCTTCGCGCACGAGCGTGTCGAGGGCAACCTGCGGGTTCGAGAGCACCTGTTTGGCGGCGGCTCGCGCCTGGGGCTCGGTCAGGCCCTTCGCCTGGTAGATGAGAGTCAACTCTTCCTCTTCTTCTTCGGGCATGAGCTCAAGTTCTTCGGCTTCGATCGCCATCTGGCGGCTAAACGACTCTTCGCTCGAACGCACGCTGATCCACTCGCCGAGGGCCATGCTGAGCGATCCGGCGAGCAAGCCGGCGATGCCGCCCAGCAGCACCACATCCTTGCCCGGGTCGGCGCCGGCGACCCCGAGCACGAGGCAGAGATTCGAGACAAGTCCATCGTTCGCCCCAAGCACCGCCGCGCGCAGCGCGTTGCCGCTCGCCCCGCGATGGCGGCCCTCGATCCGGGCGATGTCGGCCGGCGGCTCGCCGTGACTGGCGCCCGTCCGGCCGATCTCCCGGAAGAGGCGGGCGTGCGAGCGTTCTTCCGCCGGCAGGTTGTGCTCAACCGCCTCCGGCTGGTCGTCGTACATCGCTGTCGCGGCCATCTCCATGCGCGTCACGATTGGCGTAACGGTGGAGGTGCCAAAGCGGCGCGCCAGCCAGCCCAGCGTCTTGACGCGAAGCGACGGCTTAAAGGCGGGGACAGGCGCCCCCGCCTCCTCCAGCTTCCGCCGCCAGAGGGCGAGGTGGCGGTCCTCGCTGACGGCGAGCTTCGTGAACAACTCCTTCAAATGCGGGTCCGATTCGGCGTCAGCTAGCAGGCGGTAGAGCGCCGCCCCGTCGACTTCGTCCTTGAGGTTTTCCCGGTATCGCTTGATATCCGCTTCGCGTGTCTTCGGATTGGTCATGGGGTAAGTCTACCGGCGAAGCTTCGGCGGGACACCATGCGTGGCTAACGCGTCGTTTTAGTCGCTGCAACGAGTGCGTCCTGCTCGCCGCACTGGCGTCTCCGGCCGTCGCGGCGTGCGGTGACCGCTATGGGTTGGAGGTTGTGGACGCGAACGCTTGCTGACGCGCGCGGCTCTGATTGGGCGGTCCCGGCGCCGTCCCGGCGCTCTTTCCACTTTTCTCTTTCCTCTTTCCACTAAGAAAGGCCCCGGTTTCCCGGGGCCCTTCTCACTGGTTGGACGGAGTGCGCGGTTTAGGCGCGGTTCTTGCCGCGGCCAACGGCCACGAGGGCGAGGCCCGCGCTGAGGACGAGAAGCCCAACAACCGCGAGGAAGACGTTTATCGACCCGGACTGGTTGCCGAGACCGCTACCGGTCTGCGGTGGGCCAGGGGTCTTTTCGCCGGCTACCGT
>JBGOVF010000008.1:0-16720 GCA_041477975.1 Tepidiformaceae bacterium | reverse complement strand
GTCGGTGGACACGGTCTCGGTGTTGATAACCAGGTCGTACTGGGTGGGGCGTTCCTCGTCGATGTTGAAGAAGTTGCGGAAGTACTCGCGACGGTCGGCGTCGGTCTTTTCGACGATGGCGCGGGCATCCTTCTCGGTGACGCTTCGGTCGCGGACGATACGTGCAATGCGGGTTTCGCGCGGGGCCGTGATGAAGACGCGAAGGACGCCAGGCGCGCCCGCGAGCGTGACACTCGCGCCGTGCAGGCCGATGACCGTCGAGCCTTCGGCCGCCGCGGTGCGGACCACGTCTTTGATGATCTCCCGGTAGGCCGGGGTCTGGTCGGCGATGAACTCGTTGTAGCCCCCGAGCTCGACGATCTGCACCGAGGCAAGCGAGCGCCAAATGCGGGCGGCGAGGGATTCGCGGTGCTCGACGGAGGCGACGGTCGCAGCGTCGACTCCCGCCTGTTGAGCGGCGCGGTCGAGGATTTCGCCGTTGAGGAAGCGGAAGCCAAGCTGGTCGGCGACGCGCCCGGCGATCTCGCCGGCATTGGCGCCGTCGGTCCAGGCGACTGTGATCGTGGACACATGGGGCATCGTGGTTTGCCCTCCCTGGGGGGCGAGTTCGTTGCGGGCAGCGGCCGCCGACGGTGCGCCCTCGCGTCCGGACAATACGCCGCTTACTCGGGTGCGTGTGAGAGGCCGTTCACGTTCGAGGGGATTGGGTCAGTGAGCGGATTAGCCGCCCACCGAAACGGACGGCCCGTGGAGCCGATTGTGCGAGAATTCGCAAGCGCTGCGATTCTGCCATAGTGCAGAACGCAAGCGAGCGGCGGTCCCGCGTTGAAAAAGCCAATCAAGGGGTTGACTTTGTCCCCCTGGCGCGGGCATATTGCGCTCGCCTGCTGTGCCGGCGCTTCTCGGCTCCCTGCCGTGCCAGCGCAGCTCGATGATGGAGGGGAAACCATGTCGGACACTCTGCGTTGGCGCGGCTCGCGCCGGCAACTTTTAACCGGTGGTGTAGCGGCGGGCGCGGGCCTTGCGGGCCTTGCACTTGTGGGTTGCGGTGACGACGATTCCACGGCGGCGAAGCCGACGGCGGACATCAGCATCGGCTTCATTTCGTCGTTCACGGGCCCGCTGGCGACGGTGTACGCGCCGTTCGTGAACGGCGCAAAGCTCGCGATCGAGGAGATCAACGCCGCCGGCGGCGTGCTCGGTGTGAAGTTCAACCTGGCCCAGGCGGACGATCAGAGCAACCCGGCGAACGTCCCGGCGGCGGCGCTCGGCCTTGTCGACAAGAAGGTGAGTTTTTGCCTCGGGCCGATTGGTTCGAACGCGATCAGTGCGTCGCCGACTCTCAACACGAACAAGATCGTGCAGTTCGGCTACTCGGATAACCCGAAGCTTTCGGACCCGAAAACGCTCCCATACTCATTCCGTTACGTCTGGAGCCCGGAGCAGTCGTCGCAACTGATTGTCGACTGGTACAAGAAGCAGGGCTGGACGAAGATCGCCATCCTCGCCGAAAACACGGTGTACGGGCAGACGGACGCGCCTTCGACCGAGGCCTACATGAAGAAGATCGGCCTGACCCCGACCGTGTTCGAGTACTTCCAGCCGGGCACGGCGGATTTCACGCCGCTGCTGAAGAAAGTGCAGGACGCGGGCTCGCAGGCGATCGTGTGGTGGACGCAGGGCGGGCCGGAAGGCGCCTCGGTGCTGACAAGCATGAACTCGATCAACCTGAAGATGCCGATCGGCGGCATCGGGCTGTACGTGTTCGGCCTCATCGGCAAGGTCTCGCCGGACATCCTCAACCAGGCCTACGGGTTCCAGTGGAAGCGCGTGACCTACACGGATTCCGAGAAGATCCCGGAGAAGATGATCGCGCTGCGCGACAAGCTGCAGAAGCTGGATCAGCTCGGGCCGACGGGGAGCGGGCTGAGCCCGTTCTACGACATGGTCTACCACTTGAAAGCAGCCATCGAAGGGGCGAAGTCGGCGGACAGCCAGGCTGTGGTCAAGTGGATGGAGGGCCATTCGTACGAAGGAGTGACCGCCAGCTACAAGGGGATCACGGACAAGGACCACACCGTCACTGATGTCAGCCAGATCACGCTTTCGGTGCTGGGGAGCTTCGACGACAAGAACATCCCGTTCTACAAGCGCGCACCGGGCCTCTAGCCTGGCACGCGACCTGGGGCCTTGCGCATGCAGGACCTGATCAACGACGTGGTCATCCCGGCGCTGGGCATCGGCGCGCTCTACGGGCTCGTCGGCATCAGTTTCAACCTGATCTTCGCGCCCGGCGGGACGTTTAACTTCGCGCAGGGCCAGATCGTGATGCTGGGCGGGCTGCTCGCGCTCAGCCTGTACGAGAACGCTGCGCTGCCGCTCGTCGCGGTGGTGGTGATCGTGGCGCTGATCGGAGGCGGGATCGGGCTGGCCGAGGAGGCGGCGGCCGTGTGGCCGGCGCTGCGGCGTGACCCGAACGGGCAGCTCTGGGTGCTGAGCACGCTGGCCGTCTTCACGATGATCCAGGGCGTGGCCATCGTGTACTGGGGGACGACGCCAGCGGTGGTGGAAGCGTTCCCGGGGCTTTCGCTGCAACGGCACGACATCCATGGGGTGGAGTTCGTGCCGTACTACGCGGGCATGTTCGTGATCGCGATCGTTGTGATGATCGCGCTTGAGCTGTTCTTCCGACGGACGAACCTGGGCCGGGCGGTCGCGGCGACGTCGCAGGACCGCCAGGCGGCGTCGTTTCGCGGGATCAACGTGCGGCGGATCATGATGCTCGGCTTCTTCCTCGGGGGGGCGCTGGGGGCGCTCAGCGGTTTGCTGGCCGCGCCGCTCACGCTTGCGACGATCACGATCGGGCTCACGTTCACGTTCCGCGGGTTCATGTCGGCGGCGATTGGGGGAATGGGCACGAACGTTGGTGCGCTCGCGGGCGGGCTGGTGCTCGGGCTGATTGAGGAGGCGACGCAGAAGTACTGGGAAGGCGGATACGTGAACTTCGTGATGCTCGCCGTGCTCTTGACCCTACTGCTGATCCGGCCGCAGGGACTGTTCGGGCAGGCCGTCGCGAGGCGGATCTAGTGGAGTGCTCCGGCCCTCACCCCCCGGCCGCGAGGTCGGGCTCGTGGCATCGCCCCCTCACCCCCGGCCCCTCTCCTGATCCGGGAGAGGGGAGCGCGGCTGGCCACCCCTCTGTTTTCATCCCTTACTCTGACAGCGGGCCATATTCGCCTCCCGACGGCGCTGGAGGGGGAGAGACCGCGAGGTCGGGCTCGTGGCATCGCCCCCTCACCCCCGGCCCCTCTCCCGATCCGGGAGAGGGGAGCACTGGCCACCCCTCTGTTTTCACCCCTTACTCTGACAGCGGGCCATATTCGCCTCCCGATCGCGCGGGAGAGGGAGAGACCGCGAGGTCGGGTTCGTGGCGATGACGACAGTTCGCGAACGGCGGTTCTCCGGACGATTGGCCGCCGACCCGCTGGGGACGGGACTGCGGAACGCGCACTGGCTGGCCGGGTTGGGGCTGGTGCTGTTCGGCGTGCTCTGGCTGGAGCTGGGGTTTGGCGGGACCTGGTCCAGCAACAGCCGCCAGAACCTCTACCTGGTCGACATCATGCTGCTGTACATGCTGGTGGCGATGGGGCTCAACACGCTCAGCGGGTATGTGGGCGCGGCTTCGATCGGGCACATCGCCCTGTTCGCCATTGGCGCCTACACGGAAGCGATCCTGACGGTAACGTACGGCTGGCACGTGTGGCCGGCGGTGGTGGCAGGGGCATTCGTCGCAATGGTGGCGGCGCTACCGGTGGGGCTCATCCTGCTTCGGCTCTCGGGCTGGTACTTCTCGGTGGTGACGCTGCTACTCGTTGTGGTAGTCGCGGACTTGATCCTGCAGCAGAAAGACCTGACCGGCGGTGGAGCGGGCATCTTCGGGCTGACAACGCCATACATAGGTAGCCGCCAGCTCGATATTCGCGACTACGTCTACCTCATCGGCGGGCTCAACGTCGTTGTCTTCCTGATGCTGCGGCACCTCTACGACGCTTCGCGTTGGGGGAAGGCATTTCAGGCGGTGCGGCAGGCGGAGCCGGCGGCCCGGGCCGTGGGCATCCATCCGTTTATGGTGCAGGAATCGGCGCTGGCGATTAGCGGGTTCCTCGCCGGCCTCGCCGGGGCGTTGTTCGCGCCGCTGCCGGGCATCGTGAACCCGGATTCGTTTCCAATCCTGGATTCGATCTTCTTCTTGCTCGCCATCCTCGCGGGGGGATTGGGGACCGTGCCCGGGCCGGTGGTCGGCACGGTGGCGTTGTACGTGGTGCCAGAGTGGATTCACCGGCAGGACTCGTTGAAGGACTGGTCGTTCCTCATTTACGGACTGCTCTTGCTTGGCTTCGTGATGTTCCTGCCGGAGGGCATCGTGGGCGGGGCGACGCGGCTCTGGCACAGGGCGTTCGGTGTGCGAATGGCGCGGGCGAAGCCCGCGATGAGCTGGCCGGCAGCGGATGTTGCGTGGACTACGGCGCTCGGCTACCTGTCCGGAGCTGCGGCGGCCGGCGGCAGCGTGATTCTCGAAGTAGCGGGCGTTGAGAAGCGCTTCGGAGATCTCAGGGCGCTGGACGGTGTGTCGCTGAAAGTGAAGCCCGGGACGATTCACGCGGTGGTGGGGCCTAACGGATCGGGCAAGACGTCGTTGTTGAACGTGGTGTCGGGGTTCTACCGCCAGGAGCGGGGGACGGTCGTGATGGGTGGGCGGGAGCTCGCGCGCGGGCGGGCGGCGGCTTCCATTCGGCGGGGGATCGCCCGCACGTTCCAGACCCCCCAGGTCCTTCCGGCCCTCACCGGCCTCGAGAACGTTGCCCTCGGATGCCACACCACCGGCCGGACCACCATCCTCGAAGGGCTGCTGCCACTGCCGAACGTGCGGCGAGAGTTCGCGGGCTTCGGCGAACGCGCAAAGGCCTGCATGGCTCTGGTCGGGCTCGGACCGACGGCGGCCGAGGGCCCTTGCGGCACGCTACCGTTCGCGCACAGGCGACTGCTGGAAATCGCGCGGGCCCTTGGAGGTCAGCCGCGAGTGCTGTTGCTCGACGAACCTGCCTCCGGCCTGCACCCGGATGAGGTGCGCGATTTCGCGGACCTGCTGCGATCACTGCGGGCCGCGGGCCTGACGATCGTCCTCGTGGAACACAATTTCTCGCTCGTGGGCGAACTGGCAGACACGATCACCGTGATGGACGCCGGGAAAGTGCTGGCGGAGGGAGATTTCGAGTCCGTGCGGACGAACCCCGCCGTGGTGGAGGCGTACCTTGGCAGCTGAACCCGCTTCCACGTTCGCACCCGTTCCGGCCGGGCAAGTGGCATTGCGGTTGGAGGACATCGTTGCCGGGTACCACGGCAACCAGGTGCTGCACGGCGTCACGGTTGAGGCGCGCCAGGGCGAGGTGGTACTCATCCTGGGGCCTAACGGGACCGGAAAGTCGACACTGCTGGCGGTCGCGGCGGGGGCGGTGCGGCACCGCTCCGGGAAGGTACTGCTGGACGGCCGGGACCTTTCTGGGGAGGCACCGCACGTGCGGGCGCGCGCGGGGATGGGGTTCGTGCCGGAGGGGCGCCGAATCTTCCCGAGACAATCGGTCGAGGACAACCTGTTGCTGGGTTGCTTCGCCACGAAGATTTCGCGCGGCGAAAGAGACGCGCGTTTCGAGAGTGTCTACGAGCTGTTTCCGGTGCTCGCGACGAAGCGCCGGCGTCCAGCATCGACGTTGAGTGGCGGCGAGCAACAAATGCTCGCGATTGCACAGGCGGTGGTGGCGGGCCCACGCGTGCTGCTGCTCGATGAGCCTTCCGCCGGGCTCTCGCCGATTCTCACGAAGCAGGTGTTTCAGCAGGTGACCCGCCTGCGGGAGCGGGGTATGACGATCCTGATGGTTGAGCAGGTCGCGGCAGCCCTCACTGTCGCCGACCGGGCGTACCTGATGCGCAACGGCGAGGTGGTATCTGAAGGGCCGGCGAGCGAACTGGCTGCACGCGAGGTGGGCGACCGCTACCTGGGGGCAGACACTTAGGCTGCTAGAGCGAGATGTGCATGACCGCTTCCCGGTCGATGTCCTCGTTCTCATCGATTACTGAATCGGCGTCCCGGACTTCGACGTGTGTGTGCGAGCCGCGGGCGCAGGACGAGTTGTACTCGCCACCGCCGGGTGGGCCGAGGATGCCGATGGTATCGCCGGGCAGGAGCTGGTCGCCGATGGAGACCGCGACTGGATCGATGTGGGCGTAGAGCACCCACACTCCAGAATCTTCCCAGGTGTCGGAGCCGGCCGGGCGGCGGTGGATCGCCATCTGGACCTTGTGACCGCCGTCGGCCAGCTTCCCTGAAGCGCACGCGAGTCCGATGTCCGTGACTACAGCGCGAACCTCGAGGCCGGCAGGAGCTGCTGCATCGAAGTGGGCCGTAGCGCCGGAACTGCTGCGACCGAGGACGGCGACATCGCAAGAGCGGTTGCCGCCGTAGGGCGTGTGGTGGCCCTGGTTCGACGAAGAAGTCACTCGCGTTCGGCCTTCTGCCGAGAGCGGGTTGAGGATGTCGATTGTGTCGACCGTCGTAGGTGCGGCGGTGGCGCTGATGGTTTCGTGCGCTGCCGCACCGGGCAGCACGAGCACCTGGCCCAGCGCGAGTGCGAAAGGTTCGGCGAGGCCGTTGGCGGCGGCAATGGAACGCCATGGAATGCCGAGCTTTGCGCCGATGCCGGTGAGCGTGTCGCCGGAGACGACGGTGTAAGAGCCGGCCGCGGCAATGGCCCCTACGGTCGGGGCCGTAGCGGCCGGGGCCTGGTTCACCGGGTGCTGGCCATCCACGGTGATGAAATCGCCGTGGACGAAGCCTGATCCGAGCGGCGTGTCGACTGCGCGCCAGTCTCCTGCGTCACCGGTGATCGTCACCTGCTGGCCCTGTTTGAGAAGCCCGACGATGTCTCCGGTCGTGTTCGGTTTGGTACGGAGGCGGAGACCGTCGGGCGGAATGACGGTCGCGATAGTGCTCATGTCGACGCTCCTGAGCTGAGTTAGAGAGTGGATTCTAGATCAGCAGCGCAAGCCGGGGAGTGAACAAGCACACATTCCCGGTGGACAGGCGGGACAACCTCATGTGGCCGTGGCGGGGCGAACGGGCGAGTCGATGATCGCCTCCAGGGCGCGGATCAGTTCCGGACCTTGCGAGCGAAGCTGTGCAAGGTGGTGCAACGAAAGTTCAACAAAACGGCTTCGCCTTCGGGCGTGAGTGTGACGATCACCTGCCGCCGGTCCTCGGCTCCGCGGCTGCGGGTCGCGAGGCCACGGGCGACGACGCGGTCGATCAACTCCACCGTGCTGTGGTGACGAAGCTGCATTCGCTCCGCCAGCGCCGCGACGCGCTCGGCGTGCCCGGCCTTGATGGCAAGGAGGAGCTGGTGCTGCTGGGGTTCGATGCCAGCGGCGCGAGCAGCGTCCTCGCTAAAGCGCAGGAACCGGCGAATGGCGTAACGAACGTCGTGGAGTGCGGCGTAGTCCTGATCGTCGATCGCGTCGTCCACGGCTACGACCTCAGTTGATTTCGTCTGAGACTCCGGGCCGGCGGGGAGCAGGAGGCGCACCGCCGGTGCGCCGAGGGTGGCCGGCGGGAACCGTCCACCCTCGTTAACGCATCGGGGCTGTTGCAATCCGTTCTCACTTGACGGTGACGGTGCCAGTCATCTCGGCGGGGTGAACATCGCAGCGGAACTGGTAGGTTCCGGGAGCGGGCGCGGTCCAGGTGAGGGTGCCCGTCTTGGCGGCGCTGATGAGTTCGGGCGATGAGACGACGGCCTGCTTGCTATCGTAGTTGCCGTCGGCGGGTGCGATATGCATGTTGTGGATGAGCTTGCCGTTGTTCGTCAGGTTGAATGTGACCCGGTCGCCGGCGGTGAACGCTGAACGACCTGGGGCTGAAGACGTTGTCGGTCATCGCCACGGAGAGGTTGACCGCCGGCCCGGCCGGGACTGTGGCGGCGGGCGTCACTGTCGACATGTCGTGCGAGCTGAGGTTCGCGCCGGCCACGCCACTGAGCGACTGGAAGGTGGATGGATTGGCAGCGCCTTCGACGTGGAGCGTGCCAACTGCGCCCTTCGAGACGCGGCTGATTGCGTGGTCCACGAGTTTGTAGTCGCCCGGGACTTCGACGGTGAATTCCGTGATGGTGGCGCCGCCCGGCGGCACGAGAACGGTCTGGACACCGAGCAGCGGAGGCGAGGCGAGCGTGCCGTACTCCCCGGCGCGGTCGAAGATTTCACCGATCACGTGGAAGCTTGAGATCATGTTCGGGCCGCCGTCCGCGAAGTAGATGCGGACCCTGTCGCCGACATTTGCCTTCAGGGCGTTGTCGCCGATGAGGGACTTCGTGTTGCCGTTGAAGACCACGTAAGTCGGGTTTTCAGCGAGGAGCTTGTCGTTGTCGAGATCCTGGTGACCGCTCGTTCCCCCGGTGCCGTTCGTGTAAAGGTCGCTCTGACCCACGTAGTACTCCTGATCGACGTTGGGGCTGCCGGACGGCGGGTCAACGAGGATGGCTCCATACATGCCGTTGGCGATGTGGTCCGCGACGATTCCAGCGGCGCAGTGATAGACAAAGAGCCCTTCAGTCTTCGCTTTGAACGTGAACGCCTTCTCTTCGCCCGGGTGCCACCGTCGTCGCTCCCGCCCCGCCACCTGGGCCATTGACGGCGTGCAGGTCGATGTTGTGAGTCATGGTGCTATTCGTGCTGTTCTTAAGGCGGACTTCAACACTATCGCCGACGCGCACACGGATGAGCGGGCCAGGGATTGAGCCGTTGAAGGTCCATGCGGTCATGGTGGCGCGAGGGGCGATTTCGAATTCCTTCTCGACAGCCTCGAGGTGAACGACGACGTGTTGACGGTTGTGTGCCGTGGGCGGCGGCACCAGGGGTGGCGCAAGCAGAGGTGCCTCGACGATGGGGCCGTCGAGAGCATCTGCGTTGCAGCCCGAGCCGAGCCCGAGCAGGACGAGCGAAAAGTGCGGCACCGGCCAGGAGCGTGCGCCACGGCAATCGTGGGCGAATCACTCTTGGGTTTCCTCCGGGTTCTATCGTATTGCGAGTGCATCGCTTGACGATGTCAGCAGCACCGATCGGCGAACGACGCAGGCGAACGACCAGTTGGCCGGGAGTCGGGGTCCGTTCGGCCCGCCGTTTTCTGGGCTGAACGGCGCCGCTTACTTTTCAGGTGCGAGCGATTCGCGCAGACTGCGCGCACTAACGTGTGGAGGGCGTCCATGCCCGCGAACGTCCCAGCGCGCGACATCTTCGTGCAGGCGAACGGCCTGCGGCACCACCTGATTGCCCGGGGTTCGCCCGGGACTCCGGTGGTGATGATGATCCACGGCCTGGCGGGGCAGGCGCACGTGTTCGACGTGATCGCCAGCCGCCTGGCGGCGAATTACCACGTCTACTGCCTGGACGTACGCGGGCGGGGGGAGAGTGACTGGGGGCCGCCCGGCGAGTACGGCGTGGACAACTACGTCGCCGACCTGGAGGCGGTGCGCGAGGCGCTGGGACTGCAGCGGTTCACCCTGGTCGGCACTTCGATGGGTGGGATCATCAGCATGAACTACGCGCCGAAGTTCCCTGAGCGCGTGGAGAAAGCAGTCCTCAACGACGTCGGGCCCGAGATCGACCCGGTGGGCCTGGCGCGGATCCTGCAGTACGTGGGCCACGCGCCGGAGATGTTCGTGGACATGAAGGCGGTGGTGAAGTACTACCGCGAGAACTATGGCCCGATGGTCGAACACCTGCCGGAAGACCAGGTAGCGGACTTCGCACGCTGGAACGTTCGCAAGAGCGACAGCGGCGTGTACGTCTGGAAGATGGACCCGGCGGTCAGGAGAGGCGGCGCCCCCGCCGCGTCGATGGACCAGTGGGAGGCGACGAGGAACCTGAAGTGCCCGGTGCTGCTCCTCCGCGGCGCGCAGAGCGACGTGTTGAGTGCCGAGATCGCCGGTCGCATGCGAGAGGCGATTGGGGACTGCACGTTTGTAGAAATCCCGGGCGTGGGGCACGCGCCGGTGCTTTCGGAGTCGGAATCGATAGTGGCACTGGAAGCGTTCCTGGCGAAGTAGATCGCACCCGGAGTGGAAGAATCGGAGCTATCGGACGGCCCGGTATGGCCCGGTGGGCCGTGCCGCGGCGCACGATTCAGGCTCTATAGTCGCGGGGCGCTTCAGCCCGGCCGTCCGCAGCGCCCGCGGAACTTCGGCAGGGGTTGCGCCGTTAGGTAGAACATGAGCCTCGCGAGGGTACTGCCAGGGCTGCGAAGGCAGCGCGTGGCGCTGTGGGTCGTGGCGCTGGCCGGGGCGTCTGGCGCGGTGCTCGGTCTGTACGTCCGCTGCGCGCCGTTCGATTCCCCGGAAGCGATGATGACCGTCCCCGGTAACGTTGTGCTTGATGCGAACGGTGGCGTTTTGCAGCGAGATGGTAAGGACGGGTTTCGCATTCCGGTGACCCTGGAGCAGGTCGCACCGGCTGTGATGGGCGCGACGATCGCGGCCGAGGACCAGCGATTCGAGGAGCATCTCGGGGTGGACCCGGTGGCCGCGGCGCGGGCACTGCTCTCGATCGAAAGCAACCCGTCCGGCGCTTCAACGATCACCCAGCAACTGGCGCGGCGGCTCTATCTGCCCGGCGACAGCGAGCCGCGCCTGTTCCGGAAGTTACGGGAGAGCGTGATCGCGTTGCAACTCGAGGCGCACCAGAGCAAGGACGAGATCCTCCAGGCCTACCTCAACGAGGTGTATTACGGGCGGGGCGCCTACGGGATTGAGGCGGCAGCGCGGGTCTACTTCGGGGTCAGTGCGCGGAACCTGGATGTGGCCCAGGCCGCCATGCTGGTGGGCATCCCGCAACTGCCCGGCGCCTACGACCCGCTCGACCAGCCAGACGCGGCGCGTGCCCGGCAGCAGTACGTGCTCTCACGCATGGCCGCCACCGGCAAGATAGACGGTGCGACGGAAAGGGCGGCAAGAGCCGAAGAGCTGCGGATCCTCCCCTCTATTGAACCGGCCATCGCGCCGCACTTCGCCACGTATGCGCTCGATGAGCTGTATGCGGTGCGGCCCGACCTGAAGGGCAAACGCGGGCTCGTTATCGAGACCACTCTCGACGCAGGGCTTCAGCAGGCTGCCGAACGTACGGTGCAGTTGCGGTTGGATGACGTGAAGGAGAAGGGCGCCGGGAACGCGGCCGTCGTTGCCATCGAGCCCGGAACGGGACGCGTGCTGGCGATGGTCGGGAGCGCGGACTTCTTCGATGAGACGAAATCCGGGCAGGTGAACATGGCCACGCAGCCGCGGCAGCCGGGATCGGCGCTGAAGCCGTTCCTCTACGCGGCGGCGCTGGAGCGTGGGTTCACGGCCGCGAGCGAACTGCTCGATGTGCCCACCTCGTTCGAGACGCCCACGGGCATCTACGCGCCCGGGAATTACGACCGGAAATTTCGCGGGCCGGTCTCACTGAGGGTGGCGCTGGCCTCTTCGTACAACGTCCCGGCCGTGCGGATGCTGGATCAGCTCGGGATCGACGCGCTCCTCGAGATGGCGAACCGGTTCGGGCTGCGGACGCTGACCGACGCCGAGGCTTACGGCCTCTCGCTCACGCTTGGCGGGGGAGACGTGCGGCTGATCGATCTCACGAACGCGTACGGCGCGCTGGCGAATGGCGGAAAGCTGGTTCAGCCATTCGCGGTGGCGCGGGTGCGCGACGGCTTCGGAAAGGTGCTCTACGAACACCCGGCCGCGAAAGCCGTGAGCGTACTTTCGCCGGAAAACGCGTACATCATCTCCGACATCCTTTCGGACCCCGATGCGAGGACCCCGGGGTTCGGCGCAGTAACGCCGCTGCAGCTTTCGTTCCCGGCGGCGGTGAAGACCGGCACGACTACCGGGTTCAAGGACAACTGGACCGTTGGCTACACGCCGGAGCTGGCGGTTGGAGTCTGGGTGGGGAACGCCGATGACCGGGCGATGGAGAACATCTCCGGGGTGAGCGGGGCGGCGCCGATCTGGCGCGACGTGATGGAGACGGCGGCCGGGCACATCGCCATGACCTGGCCGGCGCCCCCGGCCGGACTCGTCCGAGCGGAGGTTTGCGCACCTACCGGGCTCAAGCCCGGCGCGGCCTGCGCAAGCCCGGCCCAGGAGTGGTTTGTGGCCGGGACTCAACCAAAGGAGACCGAGCGGTATTACGTCCGTGGCAGCGATGGGCAATTGCTTCTGAACCCGCCCGCCGAGGCTCGCGCCTGGGCGATCCAGGCCGGCGTGCCGCTTGCCGGCCTGGCCGCCGGGGACGAAAGCCTGTTCATCGTGCAACCGGCGCCGGGGAGCCTGCTCTTCGTTTCGCCGGAGCTGGACCAGCAACAACTTCTGCTGCGGGCTTCGCCGCCGGCTTCGGCCGAGCGAGTGTCGTTCGCGATCGATGGCGCGACGGTCGGCCAGGCGCCCGCTTCGGACCCGAAGCTCGTCTGGCGTTTGGCGCCGGGGGTCCACCATCTGGAAGTCATTGCCACGCTCAGCGACGGGCGAGCGGTAACAGCGGAATCAACCTATGAGGTGCGACCACGATGAGGACGAGATGGATGGAACGGGCGAAGGCCGCGGCGCGCGAGCCGCGCTGGTGGGTGGTCGCCGGTGTGGCCCTGATAGCAGTCGTGGCGGTGCTGCTCACCTACGCGGGGGCGTCCAAACCGGCGCCGTCAGAGCCGGCAGGCTTCGCGGTCTTCCCGCAAGGCGACGATGTGCCACGGCTGACGCCGATCAAAGTGACGTTCAAGGAGGCGCCTTCGGAGACGGCTGGCGAGAAGCTTCTCCAGGTGCAGCCGGCGGTGCCGGGCAAGTACGAGTGGCTGAGCGACCGCACCCTCCTCTTCCAGCCGGACTACCCCGGTCTGTTGCGGGGCAAGGAGTACTCGATTGCGGTCCCGGCGCGGCCGGAGGCGGGGCTGGACCAGCCCTTCACGGGCACGTTCACGACGGAGGGGTTGCTAACGGTCGAAAGCGTGATCCCGGCGCCGGACGACACCGAGGTGCCGAAGAATGCCCAGGTACTGGTCCAATTCAGCCGCTCGGTCGCGCCGCTGACGCTGCTGAGCGAACAATCGACGGCGCCCGTGGTCCAGTTCGATCCACCGTTGCCAGGGAAGGGCGAGTGGCTCAACACGTCGCTCTACCGGTACATCCCCGACGCCGTGGCGCCGAACACGACGTACCACCTGAAGGTGCCCGCGGGGCTCACCTCCGCCGCCGACGGAGTGCTGAAGCAGGATTACACCTGGAACTTCAGTAGCTATGGGCCGGCGCTGGATACGGTCACACCGGACAACAACACGCAGTTCGCAAGCCCGACGCAAATGGTGACGCTCGCCTTCAACCAGCCGATGGACCAGGCCTCCGTGGCGACGGGCTTCAAGATGACGAGCGCGACGGGCGCGGTGGTGGCGGGGGCGTTCGGCTGGTCGCCCAATGGCACGACGGCGACCTTTGCCCCGACGGGCAGGCTGGCACTCTCCACGCGCTACGACGTGCTCGTGCCGAAGGGGCTAAAGGGTGCGGGCGGCGGCACGACGCAGGCCGAGTGGAAATCGTCATTCAGCACGGTGGGGGTGCCCACGGTCGTGAGCACGCAGCCGGCCGCGGGCGAACAAAACGCGCAGCGCTACGGCGTGTCGTTCCGGTTCAACAACCCGATGGACATGGATTCACTCGACGGGCTGGTGAGCATCAGTGGGATCGCGAGGGACAAGATCGTCCAGAACTCATACGGCGACGAACTCAACCTCTACCTCTCGGTAACGCTCAAGCCTTCGACGAACTACACGGTTTCGTTGGCCGCTGGCGGGAAAGACCGGTACGGGCAGTCACTTGCGCCGTTCTCGTTCTCATTCCACACGGGCGCGCTGCCAAGCTCGGTAAGCTTCGCGATACCGAACTTCGTCGGGACGTACTCGGCGAGCGCGGAGCCGCTGCTCTTCTACCACGCGACGAACGTGAGCCAGGCGAGCTTCAAGCTCTACCCGCTGACGGCAGACGAGATGGCGACGATCCGCGCCCAGAACGGGCCACCGTCGCCGCCACGGCCGAACGAGGTCTGGGTGCCTTCGAGTCCGCCACTGCGGCAGTGGACTGAGCCGGTAGACGGCCCGAAGGACGAGGTGCTCATCGACTCAACGTCGCTTTCGGGCGGAGGTCCGTTGGCGAAGGGAGACTACTACTTGATGGGCGGGTCGGTGTTTGCGTTCAGCGTCGTGGACACGGCGATCGTGACGAAGGTCTCGCAGGACGAACTGCTGGCGTGGGCGTTGGATCTGGATTCTGGCAAGCCCATCGGGGGCGTGAAGCTGGCTGCGAGCGGCCCGTCGCTCGCGAGCAGTTCCGTCACCACCGACGCAAACGGGCTTGCTTCGTTCAAGCTGACCGCGGCGGCGCCTGACGACCGGTTCTACGGGTCGAAGGATGCCTACCAGGTGCTGCTGAACGACGCCGGGCGGCGCGGCGTGGCTTCGACGATCTGGAACCAGGGCACGCAACCGTGGCAGCTCAACAGTCCGGTCGAGTTTCAGCAGCGCGTGTACGTGGGCTACGCCTACACCGACCGGCCGATCTACCGGCCGGGCGAGGAAGTGTTCGTCAAGGGCGTGATCCGAGCGGACGACGACGCGGCCTACTCCATTCCCGGGCAGATCCCGGACCTGGCCGTGACGATCAACGACGCGCAGGGGAAGCAATTGACGCGCCAGAGCGTCTCGTTGAACGAGTTCGGCACGTTCGGACTCTCCTTCACGTTGCCAGCGGACGCCTCGATCGGTGACTTCAATCTGCAGGTGACGTGGACATCGCCGTCGACGTCGCCCGGCGACCGAGCGCGGTACATCACGGGGGCGAGCTTCAGTGTGGCGGAGTTCCGCAAACCGGAGTTCCAGGTGACCGTCAGGACCGATAAGCCGTTCTACGCGAATGGGGACACGGTCGCCGGGAAGGCCGCCGCGGAGTTCTACTTTGGCGGACAACTGGCAGGCGCACAGACCGAATGGGCGGTGCTGGCCAGCCCGTACTCGATGCGGGTCAAAGGTTTCGAGCGATATTCGTTCGCTGACTTCGACTACTACAAGCAAGCCGTGGTACGCGACGCGGTTCGGGCGCAGGGCAAGACGGTAACGGGCCCGGATGGCCTTGCGTCGTTCAGCGTGCCTGCTGTGTTGAAGGGCGATGAGGGCGCCCAGGAATTCACGGTCGCGGCCACCGTCACGGATCAGAGCGCTCAGGCGGTGGCGAACAGCACGAAAGTGACCGTACATCCTGCGAGCCTCTACGCGGGGATCAAGCCGGCCGAGTACGTGGCCGTTGCCGGGAAGGAAACGGCGATCGACCTGGTCACGGTCGACACTCAGGGCAACCTGTTGCCGAACCGACCGGTGACGGTGAAGGTCTATGAGCGCACCTGGGTAACGACGAAGGAGCAGACGCCGGAAGGCGCCCGGCGCTACAGGAGCGAGCCGGTCGACAGGCTGGTGGCCACGCTCCAGGCGACGACCAATGGCAAGTCGGAGGAGCGCGTGGCGTACACGCCGGCGAACGCCGGGACCCTCCGGCTCGTGGCTGAGGTGACGGACGACAAAGGCCGGACCGCCCGCTCAGCGACGTACCTCTGGGTGAGTGGGCAGTCGTTCGCAAGCTGGCAGGTCACGAACGACGACACGATCGCGCTGGTCGCCGACAAGGATAGCTATGAGGTCGGCGACACCGCCCAAATCCTGGCGCCGGCTCCGTTTGCGGGGTCGACCGGACTGGTGACAGTGGAGCGCGGGAAGATCATCACCCGGGCGGTGCAGCAGTTCCCGACGAACAGCGAAACGATCCGCATCCCCATTACCGACCGATCGGTGCCGGACGTGTTCGTTTCGGTGGCGCTCTATCGCCCGCCCACGAAAGATGACCCCGTGCCGCGCTACAAGGTGGGGTACGTGAAGCTCACCGTTTCGACGGTGACGCGCCAGTTGATGGTGTCTATCCAGCCCGACCGGCCCCAGGCCAAGCCTGGCGACAAGGTGAAGTACAACATCAAGGTGACCGACGCGCAGGGGCGTGGCGTGAAGTCGGAACTCTCCGCCGCCGTGGTGGACAAGGCGGTACTGGCGCTCGCCGATGAACGCGGCCCCGACGGCTTGCACGCATTCTGGTTCGAACGCGGGCTCGGGGTGAGCACCGGCTCGTCGTTGTCCGTTTCCGTGAACCGTTCGAACGATGTGATCTCGGAGCCGCAGACAGGCGGAAAGGGCGGGAGCGGCGACGACGCCGACCGGTTACGCCAGGACTTCCGCAACACTGCCTACTGGTCGGCGCAGATCAAGACTGCCGACGACGGCACGGCCAGCGTTGAGGTGACGATGCCCGACAACCTCACGACCTGGCGGATGCTTGCCCGCGCCGTGAGCGGCGACACGATGGTGGGCGAGGGCACGAACGAACTCGTTTCGACGCAGCCGCTGCTGCTGCGGCCCGCGTTGCCGCGCTTCCTGCGGGTGGGCGACAAGACGACCCTGCGGCTGCTGGTGCGCAACGCCACGGATGCCCCCACCCACGTGACCGTGAAGCTTGAAGCCGAGGGCGTGGAGCTGACCGGCGATGCGACAAGAAAG
>JBGOVF010000372.1:0-3466 GCA_041477975.1 Tepidiformaceae bacterium | reverse complement strand
CATTTGACTCGGAACTCGGAACTCGGAACTCGGAACTGAAATGTACGTCATCGGGACGGCCGGCCACGTCGATCACGGCAAGAGCACGCTCGTCACTGCCCTCACCGGTATCGATCCGGACCGCCTTCGCGAGGAGAAGGAGCGCGGCCTCACCATTGACCTCGGCTTCGCCTGGCTCACTTTGCCGTCGGGCCGGGAGGTCAGCATCGTCGACGTCCCCGGCCACGAGCGCTTCATCAAGAACATGCTCGCCGGCGCCGGCGGCGTCGACCTGGCACTGCTCGTCGTTGCTGCGGACGAAGGCCCGATGCCCCAGACTCGCGAGCACCTCGCGATCCTGGACCTGCTGGACGTGCCCGTTGCGGTGCTGGCCATCTCCAAATGCGACCTCGTCGAAGACGACTACGCAGAGCTCGTCGAGGCCGAGGTCGCGGACATCCTGGCCGATACCCGGTTTGCGGGATCGCCGGCGATCCGTGTGAGCGCTGCGACCGGGGCAGGGTTACCCGAACTGCTCGAAGCCATCGATCGTCTGCTCGACCACACACCGCCCAAGCGCGACCTCGGACGCCCGCGCCTTCCCATCGACCGTGCATTCACCATCCAGGGCTTCGGCGCCGTTGTCACCGGGACGCTGGTCGATGGCGCCCTCGAAGTTGGCATGGAAGTCGAACTGCAGCCCGGGCGGCTGAAGGCCCGCGTCCGCGGTCTCCAGCGCCACAAGACGAAGGTCCAGCGCCTGGAGCCCGGCACGCGCGCCGCGGTCAACCTCAGCGGCGTGCGCGTTGACGAGCTGCGCCGCGGCATGGTGCTCGCCCTGCCGGGCGCCATCGTGCCGGCCCATGCACTCGATGTGCGGCTGAAGGCAACGAAGCTGTTGTCCCACCCCCTCTCGCACGATGCCGGCGTGACCGTCCTCTGCGCCACTGCCGAATCCCAGGCGAAGCTTCGCCTCCTCGACTGCGATCAGCTCGGGCGCGGCGAAGAAGCGTGGGCACAGCTTGTCCTCGAATCGCCCATGCCAGCCGTCCGTGGTGACCACTGCATCGTGCGCACGCCTGACGAAACGGCGGCCGGGGGCGTCATCGTCGCCGTCAACCCGCGCCGCCGCCGCCGCAACCACGCCGCGACGATTGCCGCGCTGGAACTCCAGCGCGCCGGGCCGCCGGAGGAGCGACTGGCTGAGATCCTCGGGAGTGGGCCTGTTCGTCTTCCAGAGGCAGCGAAGGCGCTCGGTCTCCAGGCCGTCGAGGCCGAGATGGCCGCGACCACCGCGTTCGCGTCCGGAACGGTCGTGAGGCTCGGAGACCGGCTCGCAGCCACGGCGTGGCTCGATTCATCGATTGGCCGCGTGGTCGCAGCCGCCGAAGAGTTCCTCGCTGCCAACCGGCTCCGGTCGGCAGCGCCGCGCGAACACGTCCGCACCACCGCCCGCCTCGACCCACCGGTCTTCGACCTCGTCGTGGCGGATGGCGTGGCCCGCGGGCGCCTGGAAGATCGCGGCACTGGCCTCGCTCCGCCAGGCCACACGGCCACGCTTACTCCCGCAGACCAGGCGGCCGCCGCCGCCTTCCTCGCCGCGCTCCGCGCCGGCGCCTTCAGCCCGCCCACGGACCACCTGCCACCACCGGCGCTGCTCGCCTACCTCGCCGAGCAGGGGCTCGTTGAAGACACCGGCGCCGGCGTCGTCTTCGATTCGGCCACGTTCGCCGAAATGGAAGTGCGAGTCGTGGAGCATGCTCGCCGGTCCGGGGCAATCACGCTCGCAGAAACGCGCGACCTCTTCGGCACCAGCCGGAAGTATGCCCAGGCTCTCCTCGAACACCTCGACGCGAAAAAGGTCACGCGCCGCGTTGGCGAGTCCCGCGTCCTCCGCTAATTCCGCGCGGCCGAGCAGGAGCACCGCGCGTATACTCGCGGCCATCGACTTGAATCTGAGAGGGATTGCTCCGACATGGGAAACATGATCGACGGCGGCGAAATCATCGCCCGCATGATCAAGAACGAGGGCGTGGGCCACATCTTCACGCTCTCGGGCGGCCACGTGCAGAACATCTACGAAGGCTGCCTCAACAACGGCATCGGCATCATCGATACCCGCCACGAACAGTCGGCCGGCCACGCCGCCGATGGCTACTCGCGCATCACCTTCAAGCCGGGCGTCGCCGTGGTCACCGCCGGGCCCGGCGTCACCGATGTGGTCACTGCGGTCGCCAACGCCTACCAGGCCGCGAGTCCGATGGTCGTTATCGGCGGCCGTTCGCCGCTCCGCCAGTACGACATGGGCTCGCTCCAGGACATCGAACTCGGCCGCGTCATGGAGCCGATCACGAAGTGGTCGCAGACGGTCTATGAGACGCGCCGCCTGCCCTACTACATGGCTATGGCCTTCCGCGAAGCCATGACCGGCAAGTTCGGCCCCACCTTCCTCCAGGTCCCTTCGGATGTGCTCTTTGGCCGCGTCGACGAGGATTCGGTCGAATGGCCGCGGCAGTACCGCACCCAGGGCGAAATCATGGGCGACCCGCAGTTGATCAAAGAAGCCGCGATCGCCATCACGCAGGCCCAGCGCCCGATGGTTATGGCCGGGTCCGGGGTCTTTTGGCACCGCGCGCACCGCGAGCTGGCCGATTTCGCCCGCGCGGCCGATGTGCCCGTCTATACCAACGCGATGGGTCGCGGCACGCTCCGCCAGGACAACCCCAACTTCTTCTCGCTCTCCCGCAAGCCGGCCTTCGAACAGGCCGACGTCATCGTCGTCCTCGGCACGCCGATCGATTTCCGCCTGAAGTACGGCCGCTCGCCCGCCTGGAACCCCGAGGCTCGCATCATTCAGATCGATACGGACCCTCGCGACATTGGCCGCAACAAGGATTTCGCCATCGGTATCGAAGCCAACATTCGCCAGGCGCTCCTTCAGCTCACCGCGGAAATCAGCAAGGGCGAACATCGTGAGTGGATGCAAAAGCTTCGCGGCTTCGAAGGCATGGCCGATTCGCAGCGCGAAGTCTTCATGAACTCCGATTCCATGCCCATCCACCCGCTCCGCCTTTGCAAGGAGATTGCGAAGTTCGTCGACGATGACACCATTGTCGTCGGCGATGGCGGCGATATCGTCGCCATCGCGGCCGGGGTGCTCCCCATCAATCACCCCGGACAGTGGATGGATCCGGGCCCCTTCGGCACCCTCGGCGTCGGTACGGGTTTCTGCATGGCCGCCAGCGTCGCCGCTCCGGACAAGAAGGTCCTCATGGTGAACGGCGACGGGACGTTCGGCCTCAACGGCTTCGACTTCGATACGTTCGTACGCTTCAAGATGCCGGTCGTTTCGGTGATCGGGAACGACCGCGCCTGGCACCAGATCTACGTCGGCCAGAAGGCGATGTACGGTGACCGCACACCCGCCACGCTCCTCGGCGACAACGCCCGTTACGACAAGGTGGTCGAAGGGCTCGGCGGCCACGGT
>JBGOVF010000199.1:0-5334 GCA_041477975.1 Tepidiformaceae bacterium | reverse complement strand
GGCGTAATCGGCCAGGTCATCGCCGAGGCATTGGCGGCCCCGCGCCGCTAGGACGCCGGCGCCGACGCGGTCGCGATCCCTCCGACAGTGACGCCAATTGCGCGAGTCCTCGTACTATGCGAGCGATGAGAGCACGCGGCCGCCGGCTCCCGCCCCACGGGCCGTCAATTGGTTGAGTCGCCGCGGCTCCCGAAAGCACGGCGCCGACGCGGATTGCTGGCGCGCTGGGCCTGGTTTGACCACGAGATGGTGGCGGCCTCGCGGGCGGCGCGGCACGGGGCCAGCGGGCTCGGGCCGGGCATCGTCACAGGCGTCGCCGATGACGACCCTTCGGGCATTTCGACGTACACGGTCACTGGCGCGTCGCTGGGCTATCAGTTGCTCTGGACCAGCCCGGTAACCCTTCCCATGAACATCGCCGTCCAGTCCATCTGCGCTCGCCTGGGCATCGTCACCGGCCGCGGACTGGCGAGCGTGATCGCTCGCCGCTACGGGCGCCGCCTGCTGCTGCCGGTCGTCCTGCTGCTGCTGGTCGCGAACGTGGTCAACATCGGCGCGGATATCGGCGCCATCGCGGCGGCGCTCGAACTCGTGACCGGAGTGCCCGCCATTGCGGTGGTGGCGCCGATCGGCGCGGGCATCGCGTTGATGGAAGTGCTCGTCTCCTACCGCCGGTTCGCGCGCTACCTCAAGCTGCTCACGCTCGTCATCTTCGCGTACGTCATCGGCGCCTTCTTCGCCCACCCCGCCTGGGGCGAAGCCGCCCGCGCGACGGTGGTCCCCCGGGTCACGTTCGACCGCGAGGTACTCGCGACGATCGTGGCCCTCCTCGGGACGACGATTTCGCCGTATTTGTTCTTCTGGCAGGCATCGGAGGAGGTGGAGGAGGACGAAGCGCACGGCTTCGTGCCTCCGGGGGTGCCGGCGGCGCAAATGAGACGGCTCCTCCGCGCATCGCACCTGGATGTGTTCACCGGGATGGTGATGGCGAACGTGGGCTTCTACTTCGTTGTGCTGACTGCCGCGGCGGCCCTCCACGCCTCGGGCCAGACCGACGTGACGACCGCCGCACAGGCCGCCGAGGCCCTGAAACCGCTCGCCGGGGACTTTGCCTCGCTGCTGTTTGCACTCGGGCTGATCGGGACCGGCCTGCTGGCGATCCCGGTGCTCGCCGGCTCATCCGCATATGCAACGGCGGAGCTGTTTGGCTGGCGCGAGGGGCTGAATACCACCTTCCGGCAGGCGCCGCAGTTTTACGGAGTGATCGCGCTGGCGACGCTCGTGGGGATAGCGATGAACTTCGCGGGGGTGGGCGAAATTCGCGCCCTGTACGTGGCGGCGGTGATCAACGGCGTGACGGCGCCGCTGCTGCTCGTAGTGATCATGCTGGTGGCTGGCGACCGCGAGGTGCTCGGCGACTATGTCCCGGGGAGGGTGCTCCTTGGGCTGGGCTGGATAACTGCCGGGGTCATGGGCCTGGCGGCGCTGGCTATGTTCGGGACGCTGGGCTGGGGGTAGGCGAGTTCTCGGTTCCCGGTTCCCGGGGCGCCGGTCCACCGTGGGGTACACTGCCGCCATTCACCTGGAAAGGCCGCGCGATGGATGCCGATATCGTTGCTTTGTTGCCGACGCTGGAAGCGGATACGGAGCACCGCCTGGAGGGGCTCGAGACCGACGTGGAGGCTTACCGGGCGCAGGCCGCGGCGTTGCGGGCGGCGACCGAGGGCACGGGCCCGGCCGTTCGCCTGCAGGAGGACCGCACGATCCCCGGGCCGGCCGGCCAGATCCCGGTGCGCGTGTTCATCCCGGAGGGCGAAGTTGCCGGCGCGTACCTGCATATCCACGGTGGCGGTTGGGTGCTTGGCTCGGAACGGGGGCAGGACCCCAATTTGCGACGGATCGCTTCTGGCGCCGGGGTGGCGGTGGTCTCGGTGGGGTACCGGTTGGCGCCCGAGCACCCGTACCCGGCGGGACTGGATGATTGCGTGGCCGCGAGCCGTTGGCTGGATGCGAACGCAGCCTCCCTCGGCGTGCGCGATGCCGAGGCGCTGGCCATTGGTGGCGAATCGGCGGGTGCGAACCTGTCGGTGGCGACGCTCTTGCGACGGCGCGATGAGATGGAGGCTCCCTGGCGGGCGGCCGCGCTCACGTTCGGGGTGTATTCGGCGATCTACGACCTGCCTTCGATGAAGGCGATGTGGGACCGCAAGCTCGTCCTCAGCGGGCCGATCATGGAGTACTTCTCGAAGGCCTACGCCAGCGGCCGCGACCTCGAGCACCCGTATATCTCGCCCCTCTTCGCCGATCTCAAGGGGCTGCCGCCCGCCACCTTCACGGTCGGCACACTGGACCACCTGTATTCGGACACGTTGCTGCTGGCCGAGGCATGGGGCAAGGCCGGGAACGAAGCAGAGCTCCACGAATACGCGAACGCTCCTCACGGGTTCACCGGCATGCCGCTGGAATGCGGGCGCGAAGCGCTGGAGTCCATCGTCGCGTTCCTGCGGGCGAAGGTGGGATTGGGCGCGCACGCCCTGGCCTGAGAGCTACTCCGCGGCGAGCGCAGCTTCGATCCGCTCGGTCAGCTCGGCCGGCCGGTAGGGCTTCTGGATGAAGCCCACGAGGCCCTTGCCAGCGAAGCGTTCGGTCGCGTCCTGTTCCGTGTACCCGCTCGTAAGCAGCACGCGCACGTGGGGGTCGATCTCACGCAACGCTTGAAAGGTCTCTTCGCCATTCATGCGAGGCATCGTCATGTCCAGGAGGACGATGTCGATCTGGTGCCCGTTCGCTGCGTAAAGGGCCACCGCTTCGCGGCCATCCACCGCGAGCAGGACGGAGTATCCGGAACGTTCGAGGATGCGGCGTGTGACGTTGCGCACGGTCTCGTCGTCATCGGCGACGAGCACCGTGGCGGAGCCTGGTGAAGACGGCTTGCTCACTGGTTCAGGCACTCCCCTCGCGAAGCTGGCGGGCGTTAAGGCGGCCGGCAAGAGCACCGTGACCGTGGTGCCGCGGCCCAACTGGGATTCGACCCGGATAGCGCCCTTGTGCCCGCGCACGATGCCGAGCACCGCCGCGAGCCCAAGCCCGCGCCCCGTGAACTTGGTCGTGAAGAACGGGTCGAAGATGCGCTGACGCGTCTCCTCGTCCATGCCCTCGCCGGTATCGGCTACTTCGACGAACACATAGTCACCTTCGGTCAGGTCGCTATCGATGTAGGCGCCGGCCAGGTATCCGGCATCGGCGTGGATGACGCCGGTGCTCAGCGAGATGGCGCCGCCGCGTTCGGAAACGGCATCGGCGGCGTTCGTGATCAGGTTCATGATGACCTGGCGGATCTGCGTCGCGTCGGCTTCCACCTGGGGCAGGCCGGGGGCGAAATGGTACTCAAGCCGCGCGCGCTTGGAGATAGAAACTTCCAGCAGGTGGCTCATCTCCTCTACCACTCGCGAAAGGTTGAGCATCTCAATGACGAAGCGGCCTTTGCCGGAATAGGCGAGCATCTGGCGGGTGAGGTCCGCGGCGCGCTGCGCGGCGATCTCGATCGCCTTGACGGTCTCGCGAGCGGGTGACTCCGGGGGCAGTTCCATGAGGGCGAGCCCGGCATTGCCGAGCACGGCAACGAGCAGGTTGTTGAAGTCATGGGCGATGCCGCCGGCGAGCACGCCAAGGCTCTCAAGCTTCTGGGCGTTCTGCACCTGGAGATCGAGCCGGCGGCGCTCCTCTTCGGCGCGCTTCTCCGCTGTGAAGTCGGTCACCACGGAGAGGACGTGTTCTACCGCGCCACCCTCGCCGAATTCGGGGATGAGGCGGCAACGCCGCCAGACCGCCTGGCTGCCTTCCCCGAGCTCGTATTCGAACTCGATCGGTTCGCCGGAATCGAGCACTTGCTGGTGACGCGTGACCCAGAGAGCCCCGATTTCCGCGGGGTAGCCCAGCTCGTCAGCGCGCTTGCCCAGGATCTTGCCGGGGTCGAGGCGGGCTTCGCGTTCGGCCGTGGCGTTCACGAAGACGTGCTTGAGGTCCCGGTCGATGCGCGTGATGTAGTCCGGCGAATTGTCGACGAGGCTGCGAAAACGCTGCTCGCTCTGGTGAAGGAGCTGTTCGGCGCGCTTGCGGTCGGTGATGTCCAGCGCGGAAGCCAGGGCTACGGGGCGCCCGCTGAGCCGGACAACGCTCGAGGCGACGTCGAGCCAGCGGAGTTCGCCATCCGGCCGCCTGATCCGGAGTTCGTAGCGAGTGGGCGCAGGCTCGCCCCTCAGCCTCGCGCGGCTCTGGGCGAGCAGGGCAGCGGCATCCTCTTCGTCAAACAGCGGCCGGAAGCCACCCTGGAGGAGTTGTTCCCGCGCGCAGCCGGTGATATCGCAGACGGCCTGGTTGACGAAGACGAGTCGATCGCCATCGAAGATCCAGATGGCAGTGAGGACGCTATCGACCACTGCGCGGAAGCGCGCTTCGCTCTCGCGGAGAGCGACTTCCACATCCTTCCGGTCGGTGATATCGAAAGCATTGACGAGGACGGCGGGGCGGCCGTCGAGCGTAATGGTGGCGGCGGAGAGCGCGACCCAGCGCTTTTCGCCGTCCGCCCTTGTAACGCGGATCTCGTAGTCGTGCACGAGGTTCCCGCCGCGAAGGCGCGTCTGGGCCTCCGTGCCCAGGGCGTGGTTGTCCTCCGGAGCGAACAGCTTCTGGAAGTCGCGCAGCGTGCCCAGTTGCTCACGTGAGTAACCGGTCAATTCGAGGAGGGCGGTGTTTACGTAAGGGATGTCGCTGCCGTCGTAGATCCAGATGGCCGACGGCGCGGCCTCCACGAAGGCGCGGAAGCGCGCTTCGCTTTCGCGGAGAGCGACTTCCACATCCTTGCGGTCGGTGATATCGAAAGCATTGACGAGGACGGCCGGGCGGCCATCCAGGGCGATGGACGCAGCGGAGACTCCCAGCCAGCGTTGTTGCCCGTCCGCCCTGGTTATACGCACTTCGTAACTCGGCTCGACCTTCTCGCCGCGGAGGCGGGCCTGGGCGCGGCGGCCCATCCGGCGGTTGTCCTCAGGGTCGAAGAGTCTGTCGAACTGGCCGGGCGCCGTCAGTTCCTGGCGTGTGTAGCCGGTCATGGCGAGCAGTGCGTCGTTCACGAAGAGCGTGTCGCTGCCGTCGTAGATCGAGATGGCCGAGGGCGCGGCCTCGACAAAGGCGCGGAAGCGGGCCTCGCTTTCGCGTAGCAAGTCATCGGCGCGCTTCCGCTCGGTGATATCGCGCGTGACGCCGGCGTAACCGGTGATCGCCCCATCGGCGCCGCGGATCGGGAACGATGAGGAAGCCGTTGTGAGCATCTCT
>JBGOVF010000435.1:0-3072 GCA_041477975.1 Tepidiformaceae bacterium | reverse complement strand
GCGAGCCTCTCTCTGGAAGAGCCCACCGACTTCGTCTGGCACGCGTACCTGCCGGACGTGCGGCCGGGCCAGCTCTACGGCTACCGCGTGGATGGGCTTTCCGACCCGGCACACGGGCGCCGGTTCAACCCGCACAAGCTTCTGCTCGACCCGTATGCCAAGGCCATCTCCGGAGGCGTCCAGTGGTCCGATGCGATGTTCGGCTACCCGCTTCGCGGGGGAGCCGAACGCGACCTCCGGGTGGACGAGAAAGATAGCGCCCCCGGGCTGCCGAAATCGGTGGTCGTCGAAACCGCGTTTTCGTGGGGCGACGACCGTCCACCGCAGACGCCCTGGCACGACACCATCATCCTGGAAACCCACGTCCGCGGATTCACGAAGCTGAACCCGGCCATCCCGGAATCCCTGCGCGGGACGTACTCCGGCCTCGCTCACCACGCCACCATCGCCTACCTGCGCAGCCTGGGCGTCACAGCTATCGAGCTGATGCCGGTGCATCACTTCGTCGATGACAAGCGGCTGGTGGATGCGGGTCTGCGTAACTACTGGGGCTACAACACGATCGGCTACTTCGCGCCAGATGTCCGTTACGCCGCGAGTGCGACGCCGGGCGCTGCCGTGGACGAGTTCAAGACGATGGTGAAGACGCTGCACCGGGCGGGGATGGAGGTCATCCTCGACGTCGTGTACAACCACACGGCCGAAGGAGACCACTTCGGCCCGACGCTGGCGTTCCGCGGCATCGACAACCCAGCGTATTACCGGCTGGCGGATTCGGGCCGGTTCTATACGGATTACACGGGCACCGGCAACACACTGAACATGCTCCACCCGCGCGTCATCCAGATGATCATGGATAGCCTGCGTTACTGGGTGACGGAGATGCGGGTCGATGGCTTCCGCTTCGACCTGGCGGCGACGCTGGCGCGCGAACTGCACGAAGTGGACCGGCTGAGCGCCTTCTTCGACATCATCCACCAGGACCCGGTGCTCTCGCAGGTGAAGCTGATCGCGGAGCCGTGGGACCTCGGCGCCGGCGGCTACCAGGTGGGCAACTTCCCGGTGCTCTGGGCGGAATGGAACGGGAAGTACCGCGATTCGATGCGCCGCTTCTGGCGCGGCGACAGCGGCCAGATGGCCGAGCTCGGATACCGGCTGACGGGCAGCTCGGACCTGTACGCGAGCAACGGGCGCAAGCCCTACGCCAGCGTCAACTTCATCACAGCGCACGACGGTTTCACGTTGCGGGACCTGGTGAGCTACAACCAGAAGCACAACGAGGCGAACGGCGAGAAGAGCCGCGACGGCACTGACGACAACATCAGCTGGAACTGCGGTGTTGAGGGCCCGACGGGAGATGAAGAGGTGCTGGCGGGACGTGCTCAGCAGCAGCGGAACTTCATCACCACGCTGATGGTCTCGCAGGGGGTGCCAATGCTGCTGGCCGGCGACGAGGCGGGGCGGACGCAGCTTGGCAACAACAATGCGTACTGCCAGGACAACGAGATTTCCTGGCAACGTTGGGACCTCTCGGAGGACCAGCGGGGGATGGTCGAATGGACCCGGCGGATGATCGACTTCCGCAAACGCCACCCGGTGCTCCGGCGGCGCAATTACTTCCGCAGCCGGCTGATCCGCGGGGCCGAGGTGCGGGACATCGTCTGGTGGTCGCTCGACGGGCACGAATTGAGCAACGGGGAGTGGGAGGACGAGGCGCGCCGGTCGCTTGGGCTTGTGCTCTCGGGGCGGGAAGCGGACCTCATCGACGCGGAGGGCAACTTGCTTGTCGACGACACGCTCTGCGTCCTCTTCAACGCCAGCCCGGAAGACATCGAGGCGGTGGTGCCGCCGGCCGAAGGCGGACGCTGGACGCTCGCGGCGGACACGGCCCGGCCGGACCTGCCCGAGGGGAGCAGCCACTTCGACGGTGGCGCGAGCTATTCGGTCGTGGGCCGCTCGGTCGTGGTGCTGACGAGCCGGGCGGACTGAGCCCCGCCGTACAACAATCGCGCACTTTCCTGTGGGAAGGCGGGGTGAGGCGTTCCTATTTCGCGGCACAAGGCCCGCGGCGGTCATCGCCCGGCTACGTGCATGCTGGAAGAGCGGCCATGGGATTCCAGGCGCGCGGGGGTTCAGTTCGCGTTAACTCGCAAGGAGTTAACGGTCTTGTTACACAGCAGTGCGGTTCGTGTGCGGCACGTTGCCCGGTTCGTGCGCACATTGGATGGGACGGGCCGCCGCGCTCCCCGTGGCGCTGGCGCCCGACGCAGCCGCCCGGTCAGGCGGCCCAGTTCCGGCGTGACTCTGACTTGATGCCAATCGCGCCGGCCAAAAGGGAACGGAGCGTAACGCTATGTCGAATCTCATACCTACTGCGATGAAGCCGAGGCGCACAGCCTGGCTCCTGATAGCCGCTCTTATCGCCGCGCTGGCCGTGATCGGCTCACCCGCCGGGCACGTCTCTGCGATCGCGGGGCCGGTATCAGTCACCGGCGTTGCACCAGCGGCGGGTCCCAGCGCGGGCGGCACTGTCATAACCGTCACCGGCACCAACTTCACAGGCGCATCGACCGTGACAATTGGCGGGACAACGCTGACGCTCGGTGTCGGATACACCGTCACCGACGATACGCACATCAGCATCACCACCCCGGCCCACGCGGCAGGAATCGCCAGCATTCGCGTCACGGGCTCTGACGGCATATCGATAAGCCCTGACACGACCGCCGACGACTTTAGATTCCAGGACGTACCCGTCGTTACAGGCGTGAGCCCATCCGGAGGGCCGCTCGCCGGCGGCACGCTTGTGACAATCGGCGGTTCGGGCCTGGACAACGCCACGTCGGTGAGCTTCGGCGGCAACGCCGTGGTGCCCAGTTTCGTCAGCGCCACGTCGCTGCAGGCCACGGCTCCCGCGCACGCTGCCGGGACGGTTGACGTGCTTGTTACGACGCCCGGCGGAACGAGCATCGTCTCCGTCCTGGCCAAGTTCACGTACAGCGCCGGGCCGGTGATCACCGGACTGACGCCGACTGGCGGTCCGATAACGGGCGGAACCCCCGTGACGATCGT
>JBGOVF010000120.1:0-6817 GCA_041477975.1 Tepidiformaceae bacterium | reverse complement strand
CGGGAACATGCGCATGTTGGTGTACGACGTGTACGGGCCTTCGAAGCTGGACGTTTCGGTTTCCCAGAGGTTGCGGTAGACCCTGAGGTGCTCATCGGTACGGGCGCCGCGTTCGGCGAAGGGCACGCCGAGCGCATCGAACTCCTGCTCCAGCCAGCCCGCCCCGACTCCGACAACCAGCCGGCCGCCGCAGAGGTTATCGACCGTGCTCAGGAACTTGGCGGTGAACACGGGCTGGCGGTAGGGCACGATGAGCACGCTGGTGCCGAGCGTGACGTGGCTCGTTTCGGCGGCGAGGAAGGCGAGGGTGGCCAGGGGTTCGTCCATGAACTCGGGGATGTAGCCGGAGCCTTCGGGCACGATGATGTGGTCGCTCACCCAAAGGGAATCGAAGCCGAGGTCTTCGACGGCGCGGGCCATCGCCCGGATGGCGTCGGGCGTGGCAAAGGCGTTGGCGTGGGGGATGGCGACTCCGTAGCGCATCGGGCACCTCGTCGGCGTAGTCTGCCGAATCTACACGGCGCGACCGAAGCCCGCATAACGTGACCGAACATCGAACCGCCCCATACAATGATTGTCCGCGCGGAGGGGTCGCATAGTGGCCGAGTGCGGGCGCCTGCTAAGCGCTTACTGGTTGTTAAGATCAGTCGAGGGTTCGAATCCCTCCCCCTCCGCCACTCTTGGAATCTTCACATGACGACGAAGTACTACCTCTGGACCGTCGGCTGCCAGATGAACAAGGCGGATAGCGAAAAGCTCGCCGCGGGGTTCGACCGCATCGGCCTGCAGGCGACGGACCGCATGGAGAGGGCGGACATCGTGGTCGTGAACACCTGCAGCGTGCGTCAGCACGCCGAGGACCGGGCGTATTCGAAGCTGGGGCGCGTGCGGGAACTCAAGCAGGAGCGGCCCCAACTGAAGGTCGCGGTGATGGGCTGCATGGTTGGCCTGAAGACGGACGACCTGCGGAAGCGGTTCCCCCAGGTGGACGTTTTCGCGAGGCCGCAGCAGTTCGAGCCAATCATGAAGCTAATCGAGGGACCAGCCGAGGACTTGGGCGGCGAGTTCTGGCCGTCGACTTACGCCATTCCCGACGGGCCGACGGCGTACCTGCCGGTGGTGCACGGCTGCAACAAGTTCTGCACGTACTGCATCGTCCCGTACCGGCGGGGACGCGAGAAGAGCCGGCCGATGGACGAAATCGTGCGCGAGGTGGCGTACCTCGCGCTGCGCGGCGTTCGCGAGGTAACGCTCCTGGGCCAGACGGTCGAGGCCTACGGCCACGACCTGCCCGATCAGCCGGACCTCGGCGACCTGATGCGGGAGCTGAGCGTCATCGAGCGGCTGCAGCGCATTCGGTTCCTCACGTCGTATCCGAAGGATATGACGCACCGGATCCTCGAAGCCGTGGCCGAGCTGCCGAAGGTGATGGAATGCTTCTCGCTCCCCGTGCAGGCAGGCAGCGATGCGGTGCTCGAATCGATGCGGCGCGGTTACGCGCTGGCTGAGTACACCGAAAAGATCGCCGAGGTGCGCGCGCTGATGCCGAGCGCGGGGATTACGACGGACATCATCGTCGGCTACCCGGGCGAGACAGAGGCGGACTTCGAAGGGACGTGCGAGGTTCTGGAGACGCTGCGATTCGACAAGGTTCACGTTGCGGCCTATTCGCCGCGACCGGGAACGATCGCGTTTCGCAAGATGGAAGACGACGTGCCAGCGGAGGTGAAGGCGGCCCGCCTTCACCGGATCGAGGATATCGAAGGCCGCATCTCGCAGGAGATCAACGGCGGCTATGTTGGGACGAGCCAGGAGATCCTGGTGGAAGGCATCCGCAACGAGCAGCCCTTCGGGCGGACGCGGACCGGCAAGCTGGTGCACGTGGACCAGCCGGCGCGGATCGGGTCCCTTGTTGACGTAACCATCGAGCACGCGGGCCCGTTTTCGTTGCGCGGCTCGCTGGTTGACTCGCTGGTCCTCGCCTAAAACACCGCCTTCGGCGGTGGAGCTTCCCAATCCACGGCGACGCGTTCCTTGATGTCGGGGTCAACGTGTACCTGGAGCGTGGCGCCGGGCTGGAGGAAGGCCGCGATGTCCGTATCGACCATCGTGTGGTGCGAGACGGAGTAGGGCGTGCCGCCGGCAGGGCTGATCGAGAGATCGAGTTCCATGAGGATGCGGTCGCCCACGGTGACGCCCATGCTCTTCGCGGAGACGAGCGTGGCCTGTTCGCTCCGGCCTTTGGCGCGGATAGCCGCCTCATCGATGACCTGGCCGTGCTCGATGGTTGTGACGGATGGGGCGCTCGTGACGGTAACGGGGTTGGCAACGACGGTCTGAGCTTTCGCGGGGTCGATCTGGATCCCTATCTGGTGCAGTAGCTCGTAGACGCCCTTTTCGCTGGTCAGGTTAACGGGACTCGTCGCGCCGTTAGCGAAGCTGTTGAACCAGCGTGTGGTGCGCTTTGGGATGTACCAGGAGAGGAACGCCGTCAGCAACCCGGCGACGATGAAGCTGCCGCCGACGAAGCTGAACGTAAGTACTACGTCGTCGCTGCAGGCGCCGGTGGAGTACGTGCAGCCCGACGAGGAGTGGGCATCGACCCAGCCGGAGAGGTTGTCGTTGACGGCGATTGCCACAAACACCAGCCCGAAGGCGGCAAAGCCGAGCCCGAAGATGATCCCAAACCATGAAAACGACTTAACCACGTGCAGCCCTCCCCGGCGCAGTCCAGCCCGCGTTTCTGCGAGTTGGACTGCCGGGAGACCGGGATCTTACACAGACGCTAGTTGTAGCGCGGTGGCGGAGTCGGCGTAGAGGTCGCTTTCGGCGGCGTGCGCGTCGGGGTCGGTGTGCGTGTCGGGGTCGGCGTGATGGTTGGCGTGCTCGTCGGTGGGCCGGGTGTCGGAGTGGCGGTGGGCGGGCCCTGGGGAACCGGCGTCTCGTCGCCGTTCGGAATAAAGCCCGCGGGGGGCGGCGTCGGAGTGGCATTCGGGACGTCAGTGGGGGTGGCCGTGGGCGGGATTGGCGTGGGCGTCGGCGTGGGGGTCCACGGAGTGATCTCCTTGCCGGGGATCTGCATCACGCGGGCGGGGTCGATGGGCACATCGTGGTAACGGATTTCGAAATGGAGGTGACCGTCGGTTTCGCCCGTGCCGAGGACCGACGACTTTGAGACGCCGTTGCCCTTGCCCACGCGGAGCGAGGCGAGGAAGCCGTAGAGCGTGGTGAAGCCGTCGCCGCAATCGACGATCACGTAGACGCCGTCGATGTCGTTGGTACCGATTTCGGTGACTTCGCCCACGCAGGCGGACTGCACGGGGATGTTCTTGAGGCCGGTCAGCGAGAAGTCCACGCCGGCGTGGACGAGGCCCTCGCCACGTGCCGCGCCGTAGTAGTCTTCCACGCCGGAGTGTTGCGTCAGGGGCAGGGAGAAGCGCTTGCTGCTGGCGAGCGCAAGTTCGTTCGCCGGGAGCTGGGGAGTGGCGGATGGGGCCTTGAAGGAACCTTCGGCAACGCCGCCGGAACGCTTTTCCGGGTCGCGCGTGGGGGCGACGGCGGGGTTGGTGGGCGTGGCCTTCGCCGCGGGAGTGCCGCCGGATGTTTCGGCCTGGGAGGTCTTCGAAGAGTCGTGGGAGCCCGTGACCAGGACGCCGACCCAGGCGATCAGGGCGACGGCCGGGACCCCGGCAAGGATGAAGAGCGGCTTGAGGTTGCGCCTCTCTTCCTGGAAGCCCCTGGAACCTCTGCGGTGCGAACCCGAAAACCCGCGGCCTGGCGGCATCTCCTCACCTCATCCGTGGCTGTCCCGCCACGCAAACGTCGCAGCCCGGCGGCAGAGTGTCTGTTGGGGAGCACCCCGCCGTTCACATGAGAAGTCGGCGATTTCCGTGAGTTTGGACAGTCCCGGACGGCGTCCGCGAACTCGAAAGGCGAACGGAATTGGGAATGTTTACCCGGCTGCGCGCACGAGCCGGTCGCCGGTGGCTGTCGACCGCCGGAGTGCTCGACAGCCCGCCTGGCCGTCGAAAAGTGGCTGGCAGGTGACGATGCGCCTCCTTCGTCCGTCACGCGATTGCCGGCGTGCCCGGCAGCCTCTTCAAGAGGTCTGCAACGCAGGATGTGGCAAGCTATGCGCGGGTAACCAGGAGGGGGAAAGAACCAGGAATGACGGCTGTCGCTGCGAGTATCGACGAGCTTTGCATCAACACGATCCGGACGCTTTCCATGGACGCAGTGGAGAAAGCGAAGGCGGGGCATCCAGGAGCGCCGATGGGCGCCGCGGCGATGGCGTACACGCTCTGGGACCGGGTGTTGAAGCACAACCCGCGCAACCCGCAGTGGGCCGACCGGGACCGGTTCGTGCTTTCCGCGGGGCACGCCTCGATGCTCCTCTACAGCCTCCTCCACCTGACTGGTTACGACCTTCCGCTCGAGCAGCTGGAGCGGTTCCGCCAGTGGGAGAGCAAGACGCCGGGACACCCTGAGTTCGGGCTCACGCCCGGCGTGGAGCTGACCACAGGTCCGCTGGGGGCGGGGTTCGGTATGAGCGTAGGCCTGGCGATGGCCGAGCGCTCGCTCGCGGCGCAGTTCAACAGGCCCGGGCACACGATCGTCGACCACCGGACGTACGGTATTTGCAGCGATGGCGACCTGATGGAGGGCGTGTCCTCCGAGGCGGCGTCACTCGCCGGGCGCCTGGGGCTCGGCAAGCTCATCTTCCTCTACGACGACAACGAGATCTCGATCGAAGGCAGCACTGACCTTGCGTTCACCGAGGATGTTGGCGCGCGGTTCGAGGCGTACGGCTGGCAGGTGCAGCACGTCGATGGGAACGACACCGGCCAGGTCGAGCGGGCGCTCGTGGCCGCCCGGGACGAGCTCTCGCGCCCTTCGCTCATCGTGGCGAAGACGACGATCGCGTACGGCAGCCCGAACAAGGCCGGCAAGGAATCGGCGCACGGCTCGCCGCTGGGGCCGGACGAAGTGCGGCTGACGAAACAGGCGCTGGGCTGGCCGGAGGATGCGGCCTTCCTCGTGCCGGAGGAGGCGCTGGCGCACTTTCGCCGCGCTATCGAGCGAGGCCGCGAAGCGGAACAGGAGTGGAACAACCGGTTCGATCGCTACCGCGAGGCCTTTCCGGATGAGGCAGCGCTGTTTGAGCGAAGGCTCGCGGGCAAGCTGCCGGAAGGCTGGGCTAAAGCCATCCCGCAGTTCACCGAGGCCGATGGGCAGCCGGCCACACGCGTGGCTTCGGGCAAGGTGCTGAACGCCCTGGCCTCGCAGATCGACGCGATCATCGGCGGCTCGGCCGACCTGGCGCCTTCGACGAACACGTATATGAACGGGCTTGGCGAATTCGCGGATGACCCGCCCGGGCGCAACATCCGTTTCGGCGTGCGCGAGCATGCGATGGGGCAGATCGTCAACGGGCTTGCGCTGCACGGCGGGTTCATCCCCTTCGGCGCGACGTTCCTCGTGTTCTCCGACTACATGCGGCCGAGTATTCGCCTGGCGGCAATCCAGCAGACACAGTCGATCTTCGTGTTCACGCATGACAGCATCGGTGTCGGCGAGGACGGCCCGACGCACCAGCCGGTCGAGCATCTTGCGTCGCTGCGGGCCATACCGGGACTGAGCGTCATCCGGCCGGCCGACGCAAACGAAACTGCGGCCGCGTGGAAGCTGGCGATCGAGCGGTGCGGGCCCACAGCGCTGATCCTTTCGCGCCAGAACCTGCCCATCATCGAGGACGTGGCGAAGGTGGCCACGGGCGTGCCGCGGGGGGCGTACGTGCTCGCCGACGCCGCGCGGGCTGTGCCGGACGTGGTCCTCATTTCTACGGGCTCGGAAGTGCCGATCGCGCTGGAGGCGAAGGCGCTGCTTGCGAACGAAGGGACCGAGGCGCGGGTGGTGAGCATGCCGAGCTGGGACGCGTTCGAGGACCAGGACGAGGCGTACCGCAATTCCGTCCTGCCACGGGCCGTCCGCGCCCGCGTCGCCGTCGAGGCCGCGTCGCCCCTCGGCTGGCACAAGTACACGGGCGACCTCGGCGAAGTCGTAGCCCTTAACCGTTTCGGTGCATCGGCGCCGGGGCCGCGGCTGTACGCTGAGTTCGGGTTCACCGCGGCGAATGTCGCCGAGCACGCTCGCCGGTCCATCGCACGAGCGAGGAAGGCCTGAGGTCCCGCCAACTCCGAAAGTCGAGGTACGAGTCATGGCAACGCCCACCACAGCCCCGGCCACTCGCCAGCTCCTCGCCCTGGGCCAGAGCGTCTGGCTCGACTCGATCAGCCGCCAGCTGCTCGATTCGGGCGGGCTCGAACGGATGGTCCGCGACGGCTGGGTGACGGGCGTTACTTCGAACCCGAGCATCTTCGAGAAAGCCGTGGCTGGCTCGACAGACTATGACGCCCAGATCGCCGAACTCGCGCGCAACCGTTCGGTGACGAGGTACGACGCGTTCGTCGCGTTGGCGACCGACGACATCCGGCGCGCTGCCGATGTGCTGCGGCCCGTTTACGACCAGGCGGGCACGCGGGACGGTTACGTGTCTCTGGAAGTGCCCACGGGCATCGAGCACGACGTCGCGGCAACGATCGCGGAGGCGAAACGGCTCTTCGCGCTGGTCGACCGGCCGAACGTGATGATCAAGGTGCCGGGCACGCCCGCGGGTGTCAGGGCGGCCCGGGAACTCATCGCCGCCGGTGTGAACGTCAACATCACGCTGCTTTTCGCTGTGAGTGCGTACGAAGCCACCGCTGAGGCGTTCATCGCGGGACTCGAAGACCGGCTGGCCGCGGGCCAGCCAATCTCG
>JBGOVF010000453.1:0-2986 GCA_041477975.1 Tepidiformaceae bacterium | reverse complement strand
ACGGCAGTACATAAAAACTGCTCTGGTGGATGCCCGGTGGCAGCCTGTAAACCGTGCTGCACTGCATAACTGATATAGTGCGAAGTTGCCGTCCGGCCGCACGTCAGCACCGTATAGACTGCGGCCCAGCGTTATGGCGCCCTCAAGCTCGTTTCCGGTCGCGATCGCCCAGGCCGCAGGGCCGGTCCTGGTCGCTCGCCGCGACGGGGAAGCGTGGCAGATCGTAGAACTGTCGCCCGAAGGCTGGTGGCCGGCGTGGGGCCTCAACGGGAACATCGCGTTGTCCTACGTCCAAACCAGCGGTGGGGAATCAGTTGCCACGCTCAAGGTCGTCGATACCGCCGACCCCATGCTCGCCCCGACCATCGTCGCAAGAGATTCGCCCGCCGCCCTGATTGCGCCCCGGACCGCGCACTACGTCCTCTGGCGCGATGACGGCGAGGAACTGTGTTATGTCGCACCGTCCGAAGGTAGACTCACCCTCTTCGCCGCTACGCCCGGAGGGGTCGACGGCCCGCGGAAGCTCGTAGCTGGCGCCCCGCTCTTCCCCGCCTGGCAGCCCGGACGGCCGCGACTGGCGGTTCACCACGCTTCGGTACTCACGATCGTCGATACGGAGAGCGGGTCATCGACAACGGTCTCCGAGCGGGCCGCCGGCTTCCGCACGCCGGCGTATCGCGACGACGGAGGCTGGCTTGCGTTCGCAGAGCCCGCAGCCGGCGGTGTCGAGGTTTCGATCGTTGAGTCCGACGGTTCCGCCCGGCAGGAAGTGACGCGAGTCAATGGTGGCGTCGCGCTGGCCTTTCGCCCCGGCTCCCGCGAACTCACGGTCTCGGTCAGCCGCGCGCCGGCTAGCGGCGTGTTCGACGAACTCCTGCTCCTCGATCCCCGGTCTGGTGGCCGCCGCCGCCTCTGGCGGGGGCCGTTCATCGCGTATTGGTGGTCCCGGCCGGGCGAACGGCTGGCGATAGTGGTGCCGACCCAATCGGGCGACGGGCGATATCAGCTACACATCCTTGGGCCCGATGGCACGGTGTTGGCGTCGGCCGAACCGATCGTACCGTCCCAGGATCTGCGGACCGTGCTCGCGTTCTTCGATCAGTACCGGCTGTCGCACCGGCTTTGGGCCCCGGATGGTTCGGCGATCCTCCTGGCCGGACGGCTCGTGAGCGACGGCATCGCAAGCTCGTTCGGTGACCCGCCGGGCGACTGCGTGTACTGGTTTAGCGGCGAGCGAGGAGCGCCGCTGGAGCGTATCGCAGGGGGGATGGCTGGTTTCTTCCCTCCCCACGCGCCGGACCAGAACGAGAGCGAGGTAAATGAGGGGTAATCCGTAAAATTGAAGCGCCGGATTGGGCGCATGTACACTCCAACTATCTCCGGCCGGCCGCGACCCGGCGAAGGGTGTCCTCCCCTACATGGAAATATCGCGCGAAAAGCCGCAACCGGGCGTCGGTGAGCGGGCGGCCCGGACTGCCGTCGTCGTTTTCCTTGTCCTCGCTCTCGTGACCCTTGCGTTCGGCCTCGGTTTCGGCGTGCAGGAGCTGCGCGGCAACGGTAATTCCTCCGCGGCTCCGAACACGGCTGCGGCAGCTTCCACGGCTTCCGGCGGGAATGGCGATACCGTTGGGGCGGCAATCATCAACGAGATCCTCGGCCTGCTGAAGACGCAGTACGTCGATAAGGACACCCTCGACATCGAAACGCTGCGCCGGGCGGCCATCACGGGAGTCATCAACGCACTCAACGACGCCCATACGGAATATCTCACGCCCGCTGACCTGAAAGCTGGCGCGTTAAGCCTTGATTCGAGCTACGACGGCATCGGCGCCAGCGTGTCGGGCGCAGGGGGCGCGATCACCATCGTCGCTCCGTTCCGCGACTCGCCCGCGATCAATGCGGGCATTCGCCCGGGAGATATGATCCTCGAAGTCGATGGAGAGAAAACCGACGGCTGGACCTCCCAACAGGCCGTCTCTAAGATCCGCGGCCCCCAGGGCACCCAGGTCAAGCTGAACGTCAAGCACACCGACGGGACCGTAGAGAGCATCGCGATCACTCGCGGGACGATCCCGGTGCAGAGCGTCTTCTCGCAACCTCAACTGGAGATCATTCCGGGCGAAAGCGGTGACGCGCTGGTCGACCGTGACGGCAAGCCGGTGACTGACCTTGCCTACCTCAACATCGACCAATTCCACGACAAGACCGAGACCGAGCTCCGCGCGGCGCTTACGGGCCTGGAGGCGAAGGGCTATAAGGGCCTGATCCTGGATCTGCGTGGGAATCCCGGCGGGCTGCTGACCGCGACGATTGATGTGGCCGATGAGTTCCTCGCGAGCGGGACGATCCTTTCCGAAGTGGACGCGAACGGCAAGACGCAATCCTGGACCGCCAGGCCGGGCGGGCTGGCGACGAAGATCCCGATCGTCATCCTTGTGGACAAGGGGAGCGCCAGTGGCGCGGAGGTCCTGACCGCCGCCCTACACGATAACGGGCGAGCCAAGGTGGTCGGCGTGCGCACGTTCGGAAAGGGCACCGTGAACCAGTTGCAGCAACTGAAAAACTGCGGCGACCCGGCTGGCTGCGGCGCGCTCTACCTCTCCGTGGGCCGCTGGCTCACGCCGAAGGGCGACCAGATCGAGGGCCTTGGCGTGAAACCGGATATCGAACTCCCGATGACCTACGAGCAGTACGTGGACCAGGGCGACATTCAGATGTTCACCGCGATCGACCTGCTCCACGGCAAGTAGCCGCCGCGCTACACTCTAGTTACTCGAACGGCCCCGCCGCGGACAGGTGGGGCCGTTTCGTTTGCAAGCGCCATGAGTGATTCCACGATTGCCCAAAACCGCCGAGCGCGGCACGACTACGAAATCCTCGCCCGATATGAGGCAGGAATCGTGCTGAGCGGTTCCGAAATCAAGTCCGTCCGGGCGCACAACGTGCAACTGCTTGGTTCCTACGCTCGCATCAAGAACGGCGAGGT
>JBGOVF010000375.1:0-3419 GCA_041477975.1 Tepidiformaceae bacterium | reverse complement strand
GGGATATTTGATGGGCGTGCCGCACCCCATACACAGTTTGGAGTCGCCGCCCTCTGTGGCGGCTGGTCGCCGGGCGCCATCGGAGTGCTTCGCGGAGCCTGGCGATGTTGCATGGCATAAGCGGCCACGGAGAGAATCCCTACCCGCGACTCCGGCCCGTTTGGAGACGTAGCTGAATGGTGCTCCAGTCGCCGCTCCAGAACCGGGTTTCGCCGTTTGGGGAGATTGTGGCGACGGCGGAGCGAGGGGCGCTGTTTGGGAACCGCGGGGGCTGCCTGCACGACGCGGAGACCGGGCGGATCGTCGGGCGGCCGTGGACGAACAGCCGCTGGATCACGTGCCTGCTGGAGTACAAGGGCTGGCGCCGCGAAGTGATGCAGCCGAACCGCTACACGGAGCTGTTCTTCCTCGACGAGGCCACGGCGTTCGCGGCGGGACATCGTCCCTGTTTTCTCTGCCGGCGGGCTGACGCGACGCAGTTTGCCGAGGCGTGGGCGCGGGCGAACCTCGGGCCCGGAGCGACGGTGCAGGGCAACATCTCGCAGTTGGACACGCAGCTGCACGCCGAGCGCGTTGACCCGAAGACACGCCGGCAGCGGACGCACCGGGCGGAGCTGGCGTCGCTGCCGTCCGGCGCGTTCGTCGCGCTGGATTCGACCCCAACACAGCCGATGCTCGTATGGCAGGGCGCTCTCTACCGGTGGAGTTTCGCGGGCTACGAGGGAGAGGCGAGGACGGGGGCGGAGGGAGAAGTGACGGTCCTCACGCCGCGATCCACCGTCGCCGCTTTCGGCGCCGGGTACACTCCCACGGCCGCGCTGGCGTAGCTCCCGATACCCGACACGTGAAACCTGATACCTTCCGCACCATGCCATTCGAACTCTCAGCCTCGGTCGTGCTCTGGCGCGGGGACGAGATCCTGGTGATGAAGCGCGCCGGTGGGTTTTCGGCCGGCGGCTGGTTCATCCCCGGTGGGCACGTGGAGGATGGCGAGCGGCCGGCGGAGGCGGCGGCGCGGGAGGTGTTCGAAGAGACGGGCATCAGCATCGAGGTTGATTCGCTTTCGCTCGTTGATGTGATGAGCTACGAGGCCGGCAAGCGGACCGCGCACACCATCATCTATACCGGCGCATGCCCCGAAGGCGCGGAGTGCGAGATCAACGACGAGCACCTGGTCTCGCGCTGGATGACGCCGGACGCGTACATCACGCGGTTCCTCGACTCTGACTCGCTTCGGGCCCGCGGGATTGCTGAGCACGCAGTCCTGCTCGCCGCCGAGGTCGCGCGGGTGGTGCGGTCGGCCGCGGCGGCCCGGGCGTAGCGCCCACTTTTCACTTTTCACTTTCCACATTCCACTTTTCACTCCGGCCGGAGTACGCTGCCGGCGCACACCACCGGTCCCGGAGGCTCCATGACCACCGAACAGACTTCGTCGATCACGCTCGCCGACGGCATCCTCACCGGCCCGTTGCGGCGCTCGGTGAACAACGCCATCAACGAAAAGGGCAGCATCCACGACGACGCCACCGCTTCGAAGCTGGGCTTTCGCGGCGGGACAGTCGCCGGTTCGATCCACATGGAGCTGTTCCCGCCGCTGGCGATGGAGGCCTTCGGGCGGCGCTGGTTCGAGCGCGGCACGCTATCGCTTTACTTCCTCAACGCAACGACGGACCGCGAGGCTGTTCGGGCGTACATGAAGAAGCCGCCGGTTGGCGGCGGCGACGCCCAGGTCGAGGCCTGGGTGCTGCGCGAAGATGGGATGCGTGTGGCCGAAGGCACCGCCTCGATCGGAGACCCCGATGTGCCGACGGCGCTGCGGGCGCGTCCGCTGGACCGCTTCGAGCCAGGCGACTTGAAAATGCTCGCCGGAGTGACGCCCGGTATGGAGTTCTCGCCGGTGACCGTGCGCGGCTCGCTGGCGCGCCAGCAGGAACGGATGGCGATCATCACCGAGCCGCTAGACTGGTATGTGGGCGAATCGCCCTGGGGCGGGCCGATCGCCATGCCCTCCACGATGGTGCAGATGCTGTACGCGCAGAGCGTCGCGACGCTGCGCAGCAACATCGGCCACGCGGTGGGGCTGTTCGGCGCCATCGAGTTGCGCACGATCAACGGGCCGGTGTTCGTCGAGGCCGACTACACGGTCACGGGGCACGTGGTCGCGGTGGGCCAGAGCCCGAAGACCGAGTACATGTGGTTCGAAACCGCCATGGACGATTCCAGCGGCAAGCGTATCGCGGAAATGCGGATGCTGTTGCGCTGGATGAAGGCCAGCTCGCCGCGCTATAGCGGGGGGTAGTAGCTCGGCTTTTGGGGCCGTCCGCGCGCGCTGCGCAATCACGGGACGACGGTCGATTACCGTCGTATGAGCACTCACCCGGCCGCGCCTTCGGCCGCGGCCGCGTCGGACAGGGTGGCTTCGAGCTGGCTTGCTGCGGGTGCCGCGACGGGCACCATGATCGTCGCTGCCACGCTTTCTTCCCTTACCTGGTTGAGCATCGCGACGTCGATCCTCTCGGGCGATGGAGTTGGCGTCTGGGGCGACGCGGCACTCGGCATCATCCTTATCGGACTCGCCGGGTCGATCATTGTTGCGGCGCGAGTTTCGGGCGGACCCTGGTGGACGCTGCTTGGAGTGGGCGGGGTGGCTATCGTGGCGCTCGTCGCGGCTCTGGGCGACTCGTCCAGGGACTCCTTCCGGGCCGACTCGGTCGTCTTCGTGATCGCGGCGGCCGTCGCCATGCGCCCTGAAGGATGGGTAGCCGTGGCAGTGCGGATGCCACTGACGGCCGCGTTGTGCGGAGTGGCGATGCTCCAATCCGTCGACCGCGCTTTGCTCACACCGGCGATGGCGCTGCTGCTGTTCCCGGTGCTAACGCTGGGCGACACCGTGGCGGCTCGCCTCCGACGTTCCCGGCGGACCCAAATCGTGGGCTAACAGAGCGACCCAGGCCTAATCCGGCGTCTTCCCCACCACTCCGGCCGCCCGCATCGACGCGATCTCGTCGGCGCTGTATCCGCACTCCGCCAACACGGCGTCCGTATCGGCGTCGAGGAGCGGTGAGGGGCCCTGGATGCGGGTGGGCGTCTTCTCCATACGGATCGGTGGGGCGAAGGTCTTGTAGGCGCCGAGGAGCGGGTGCTCGAGTTCTGCGACGAAGTCGTTCGCCAGGACCTGCGGGTCGCGGAACACTTCCGGCGGGAAGTTGAACTTGCCGCAGGGCACGCCGCCTGCGCGGAAGCCATCGAGCCAGTCCTGCGTCGTGCGCGTGGCGAGCAGGTCTTCGGATTCGCGCACGAGCTTCGTGATGCGGTCGTAGGCTTCGTCGGTGCCGATGTCGAAGTTCGCGTCGGTGCGCGGGTCACGCAGGCCCGTGACCTTGCGGAAGCGGGCGTTCAGCGTCGGGCTCAGGCAGCCG
>JBGOVF010000467.1:0-2925 GCA_041477975.1 Tepidiformaceae bacterium | reverse complement strand
GTTCACGATCCGCGAGGCCACGTTCACGTCGTGACCGACTATGTCGTCCCGGCGGACCGTCTGCTGGCCCCAGTGCATTCCCATCCGCACCCACAACGGCCGGCCGTTGGACTCGCGCTCCAGCGCCAGCTGCAGGGCCAACGCCGCCTCGATTCCGGCGCACGCATCGGGGAACCACAACAAGAGGCCGTCACCGAGCTCCTTCACAATCCGGGCGCCTGGCGGCAGCGCTTTGCGCACCAGCCGTTCCTGGAGCGAGAGCAGCGCCACGGCTTCCGCGTCGCCGCGGATCGCCGTGTACTCGGTAAAGCCCACGATATCCGTGAACATCGTCGCGCCCTGGACGACATCGAGTGCGGGGGCCGCGGACACTACCCGGACACCACTTCGATCTTTCCGCTGAGCGACTCGACGGCGATCCAGCAGTCGTCGCCCTGTTCGCAGGTCACCGTCGTTTGACCGCTCAGGCTGCGCACCATCGGCCTCGGGCGCGCACCGGCGGGAAGGCGCACCTTGACAGACCCGGACATCGTCTGCACGGCGACATCCTCGCTCCCGCTGCCGCCAACATCCACCTGGCCGCTCGTGGAGCGGACCCGCACACGCCCGGCGGCCCGGCGAATGGAGATCGACCCAGAATCGGTGAATGCCTCGAGCGTTCCGCATTCGCCAACGTAAATTCGGCCGGTCCGATTCTGGATGCGGCACGCGCCTTCGCACGTCCCGAGGTTGATGCCGCCATTGGCCGTGCGAAGGTCGGCCACCATCGCCCGCTCCGCCTCAATTCGCCCCGACATGGTCGTTACACGGATCGCCCCGAAGCGGCCCTTCAACTCCACGGCGCCGGACAACGTCCCGACAGTCACGGACGTGCCGGCAGGGCACAGTACCTCCAGCGCCGCCGATCCGCCGTGCCCCGATACCACCGTCAGGGCGCCGTCGCCATCGTGCGTCACGCCGGCGTAGTCCTGGCCGCGAACGATCGCCACGTCCGTCCTGTCCTCGCCACGAACGGTTACGCGTCCCGCGCGCGCGTCGACCTGGATCGGGCAGCCCTGTTTGTGCTTGATGAACAATGGAGATGAGCCCACTTCAGGATCCTCAACCCGCGCAGAGGCGGCTGTCTGTGAACTATGCCACGGAACATCACGTCCCGGTGTAGCGCGGCTCCCGGCCTTCGGCCCGCGCCATGCGCGCTTCACGCGCATCATTGGCGGCCGCCCGCCCGTACTCCAGGTGGTGCACCTCGTTCCGGAGGGCGTCGGGCAGGTCCTTCAGCAAATTCTGCTGCGTCACTCGCTTGGCTGCGCGGACGGCAATCGGCGGCCAGCGCAAGATCTGCCGCGCCAGCGCCATCGACTCATCCATCAGTTGAGCGTGGGGCACCAGCCGGTCCAGGAGCCCGAGACGGTAGGCCTCCTCGGCGTTCACGTCGCGACTCGTCAGGATCAGATCCAGTGCCCGGCTGTAGCCGAGGATCCGCGTGAGGAACCAGCTCATCCCCGAATCGGGCGACAGGTTCCGTTCGAGGAACACGGTCCGGAATCGCGCGTTCTCGGAGCCGACGCGCAGGTCGCACGCTAATGCCATGCTCATGCCCGCCCCGGCGCACACGCCATTCATCGCTGCGATCGTCGGTTTGTCGATGTTGTAGAAGGCAAGGGCCTGGTCGCCAACCCAGCGGAACTCGTCAAGGAGTTCATTCTGGGTCGGGTTCGGTGGCGCCGGAGGCGGGCCACCGGGCTGCGTCGAACCCGGCGGCGGGCCCACGATATCCGCGCCCGAACAGAAGCCGCGCCCGGCCCCCGTGACGATAACCGCCCACACGTCATCGTCGTTTCGCGCCTCGGAACAGACGGCGACCGTCTCCTTCTGCAGCGGCCGGCTGAGTGCGTTCAGCCGCTCCGGGCGGTTCAGCGTCACAACTGCAACGTGGTCTTCTTTCTCGTAGGTCAGGAACTCGTAGGACACAGGCAACGCTCCTCGCGGCAACCGGCATCGGCTTCAGGTGGGCCGTAGACTACGCACGAGTTTGGGCGTGTCAACCGCCTCGGCGAGCGGATTAATCCCGGTCTGCCCGCTGTACCTTAACGTGAACGTGAGGGTATGCTTACTCGTGGACGCTGCCCGTGCCCTCCTCAATCGTCAGTTCTCATCGCTGAGGATCTACAACTACCGCGTCTACTTCTTCGGGCAGATGGTCTCCCTGATCGGCACCTGGATGCAGACGACGGGCCAGGCCTGGCTCGTCCTTAAGATCACCGGCTCGCCGCTCGCGCTCGGCACCGTCACAACCCTTCAGTTCCTGCCGATGACCATCTTCATCCTGTTTGGCGGCGTGGTGGCGGACCGCGTGCCGAAGCGAAAGCTGCTCATCGTGACGCAGGCGCTGGCGCTCGTGCAGGCATCGATCATGGGCGCACTCGTCATCACCGGGACGGTCGAACTCTGGCACATCTACTGCCTCGCGCTGATGCTCGGCCTGATCAACGCCTTCGGGAACCCGGTCCGGCAGGCGTTCGTGGTCGAACTGGTCGGTAAAGAACAGCTCGTCAACGCGGTGGCGTTGAACTCCAGCATCTTCAATGCCGCCCGCATTCTCGGGCCGGCAGCCGCCGGGCTGACCATCGGCTTCACCGGCCTCTCGATGGCGTTCTTTCTCAACGCCATCAGCTTCGTGGCTGTGCTCGCGGCTTACGCAGCCATGCGGCCATCCCAGTTCATGCCCGTGCACAAGCCGGCTCGCAGCGGCCGCAACGTGCTCTCCCAGGTTGGCGAAGGGTTCGCGTACGCGCGGCGTACTCCGTCGGTCATGTACCTCTTCATCGTCCTCGCCTTCATCGGGACGTTTGGCTACAACTTCACGGTCGTCATTCCCCTTGTCGCGAAGTTCGTGCTCAATGCCGGGCCGGAGAAGTTCGGGCT
>JBGOVF010000528.1:0-2582 GCA_041477975.1 Tepidiformaceae bacterium | reverse complement strand
GGAGCGCGACGGAGGCGGCGGACAACAACGTGGCTCCCAGGAAGTCGATCTTCGGTCGCCGCGAAATGGTGCGCGACGGGAGGTTGAACCAGATGGCGGGCATAGCGATCAGGCTGACCGGGACGTTCAAATAAAACACCCAGCGCCAGCCACCGTGGTCCGTCAGAAAGCCGCCGAGCGTCGGCCCAAGAATGCTGGCGAGGCTGAAGGTGCCGGTGAAAAGGCCCAGGTACTTGCCGCGTTCCGCAGGCGAGAAGATGTCGCCAAGGGTAGCGAACACGGAGGCGAAGATCATGCCGCCGCCGATGCCCTGGACGGCCCGGAACGCAATCAGCATCGGCATTGAGGTGGCCGCGCCGCAGGCCGCCGACGCGACCATGAAAACGAAGATTCCGCCGATGGTGAACATCTTTCGGCCGAAGACATCGCCGAGCTTTCCCACCAGCGGAATGATGACCGTGGAAGTCAGCATGTAGCTCGTGAAGAGCCATGAAAGCAGCGTGAAGCCGCCAAGATCAGCGAGGATTCGTGGGGTGGCCGTGGAGACCACGGTCTGGTCCAGGGCGCCGACGAACATCGAGATCATCAGGCTCCCGAGAAGCAACCACCGCTGGCGTGTATCCAGCGTCTCGCTCAGCGGCCGCATTTCTGGGGTGGGGTTCACGCGCGCCTCCGGCCCTCACGCTCTTGTGGCGTCAGCAAAGACTACATAGTTCGCTTCAGGCGAACAATGAGGGAGACGCCGAAGAACGGTCGAGCGCCTAGAAGCGCTTCTCCTTGATGCGGGCAGCCTTCCCGGTGAGGCCGCGGAGGTAGTACAGGTTCTTGCGCCGCACCTTGCCGTGGCGCACCACCTCTACCTTGTCGACACGAGGGCTGTTCACGGGAAACGTGCGTTCCACGCCCACGCCGCTCGCCAGTTTGCGCACCGTGAAATTCGAAACGAGGCCCTTCATCCGCTTGCGGATGACGACTCCTTCGAACACCTGGATGCGCTCTTTGTCGCCTTCGACCACCTTGGCGTGGACGCGGACGGTGTCGCCGCTGTGGAAATCAGGAATGTCGGTGCGCTGCTGCGCAGCCGCCAGGGTGTCGAGTTCGTAGGCCATAATGCGGTTCCTCGTGGGGCGTAACCTGTCAAGGATACCGGAGTGCACCATTACTGCCAAAACCAGCACTCACGCGGCAAGCCGGCCGACCGATGCCCCGACCCACGCCGCCAGTATTCCGGCCCCGACGCTGACCATCGCGTAGGCGATGGCTCGAGGTACCTCGTTACCGCGCAACAGATCGTAGGTTTCCCAGCCGAAGGCGCTGAATGTGGTGTAGCTCCCGAGGAATCCCGTTACAAGCAACAACCGCGCCTCGCGGCCGATAAAGTCCCGCGATTCGGCGAGGCCGAGGACGAGCCCAATCAGCAAGCACCCCGTGACGTTCACGAGGAGCGTCCCGAACGGAAACGGGGCGAACAAGGACGTATGCACGCGCGACCCCACGAAATACCGGAGCGGCGCACCAACCACCGCGCCGGCCACGATGTAAACGTAGGTCATCGCCCGGTGCTGCCGTGACCGCCACTGCCGCGCGCCGTTGGGCTCAACTCGGCGGCGAGTTCGAACGCCACCTCTGCCAGGCGCGTTATGACGAGCTGCCCGATACGGTCGCCGTCCTCCACGGTGTGATGGATGTCGGAACTCATTGTGTACATGTTGACGCGTATTTCGCCCCGGTAGTCTGCATCGAGCGTGCCGAAGGTGGAGAGGACGCCCTTTGCGCCGAGCCCGCTGCGGGGTCGCAACTGAGCGTCGAGGCCAAGCGGGACTTCGATCGCGATACCGGTCGGCACAAGCGTCGAATGAGGGCCGAGGGCTACGCTTCCGCCATCGAGGCAGGCGTAGATATCGAAGCCGGAGGCGAGCGCGGTGGCCCGGTGAGGCATTCTCGCGCCCGGGCGTAACAGCTTCACGCGAAGAACCTCGATCATGGCCAGCGCAGCGTAGCGCGACCGCGCAACTGCCGCAGCAACGCGCGCCCGTTGACGGCGCGTCCCGCAGGTGGCCACGATGTGGCCCCACTTCGCCGGCAGGAGGCCTCATGCGGACGATCGGCGTGCGCCAGCTCAAGAACGAAGCCACCCAGATCGTGCGCGCGGTGCGGGACGAGCACGCCCAATTCGTCGTCACCGTCAACGGGACACCGGTGGCTACCATCCGGCCATACTCCGACCGCGACATTGCCGGCCTCCATCGCACCCAGGCTGCGGCGGAGCTTGCGGCAATCGATCGACTGGCCTCCGAGGTAGGCCGCCTCTGGATGGACGCGGGCAGCACGCTCGACGAGCGGCCGGAGCGGTAGTGGCCACTGTCGATTCGAGCGTCCTGATCGCCCTGTTCAACGCCCGCGACCGCGCGCACATCTCGGCCGTGGCCTGGTTTCGCGACGCAATCGCAGACGGGGAGCCGCTTCGCGCCCCGGTGACCGCCATCGCCGAGGTGGCGGCCGCTATCGCCAAAGGCACGGGCGACAAGCAGTTGGCCCGCGACGTCGCTTCGCAGGTGCGCCATTCGGCGCTCATTGAGCTG
>JBGOVF010000214.1:0-5028 GCA_041477975.1 Tepidiformaceae bacterium | reverse complement strand
GAGGTCATGCTCAAGGGCGGCCACGTCAGCCTTGTGGCAGGCGGCAACGCGATCTATCGTCTCTGGCCACAGCTCGATTCATGGTTGGCGGAGCGCTCGGTATGACCACGGAAACCCCGCGCACTTACCCGGAGACGCGGCGTATTGGTGCGCGGGACCTCACCCTGCGCTACATGGGTGCTGGCGACAAAGCCGGGCTCCTCGCATTCGCTCGCGCGCTCCCAGAACACGATCTGCTCTTCCTCCGGCGGGACATCACGGAGGAGAGCGCAGTCGATGACTGGATCGCCGAAATCAACAGCGGCGAGGTAACGACGGTGCTGGCGTTCGCCGGCCAGGAGGTCGTTGGCTACGGCACGATCAACCGCAGCCGTTTGCGCTGGTCGGCCCACGTCGCCGAACTCCGCGTGCTCGTCGCCGAATCGATGCGCGGGAAGGGCCTCGGCCGAGTGCTCACGCAGGAAGCGTTCGCCATCGCGCTCGCCAGCGGCATAGAGAAGATGGTCGCCCAGATGACGCTCGATCAGAAGGGTGCGATCTCGACCTTCGAAGGCATCGGCTTCCGCCCGGAAGCCCTTCTGCGGGACCAGGTGAAGGACCGCCAGGGCAACAAGCACGATCTGCTTGTCCTCACACACGAAGTGGCGCGCTTCGAAGCGCAGCGCAACGCCTATGGCGTCAGCGAAGCCTTCGGCGCCTGATTCTCCGCTAGTCCATTTTCTGCGCGAGCACAACGGTCCGCGAGGGATACCCGTCCTCACCCGGCGGCCCGCTGCACGTCATCAGCGTGATGCTCTCGGCGCCTTCTCGGCCCTTGAGCACGGCCCCCATGTCGATAGTGGCGAGGTCGTAGTCAATGGTCGAGGTGACCACATACCGGTGTTGCGAACCGTTTGTGAGCCCGACGGAGATGGCGTCGCCCGGCTGCATCGTCGAAAGCTTGTTGAAGACGCCCGGCCGGCCGCCATACTCAAAGTGCGCCGCGAAAAACGTCGCCCCGCCCAGTCCCGGCAGTTCGTTGTAGGCCGGGTTCCAGCCAATCGTCCGCGTGTCCTGCGGGACTTCCAGGCGGCCGTAGGCATCCAGCCCGAACCGCGCCACCGGTACATTCGCAAGGCCAAGCCGTTCGATTGTCAGGGCCGCTACGTCCACGCCCTGGGCCGCCGGCGGCGGCACTGGTGTCCCGGCATCCTTCCCATACCGCTCGATCGCGTGCTCAACCTCGGCGATGAAGCGGTCGTCCACGCGCGCCGGCATTCCCGTCATGGGGTCTCGCCCCAGGTACCGAAGTTGCGCCGAGAGCGAGGTCCGGTCGCCATCTCCGGGCGCGGCCTGGCCGGTAGCCACGCCCCCGCCGAGGACCGCTGCCGCGAACAGGGCCATCGCCCACAACGTCACACGCACGCGCATCACGCCAGTGTAGTCGGCATCGCGCAAGGTCTGGTGCAGGCCGCTGGACCACGCTTCACTGCTCGTCGAGCGTTGACCGTTAACCTGCTGGCAGATACTCTCGTTATACGTACTGAAGCACCAGTACAGGAATCGGGAAGGAGAGACTCAATGTTCGACAGCGGCCAGCCTCTCGCTACCGTAAGCGGGAACGCGTCCATCTAGATTCTGCCACAGCGGAACGGCGATGACGCCGTACCGGCTCAGCGGTACGGCTTTTTTATTGGCAAGGCGTTCGCACCAACCAGCCCAACTCCAGCGCTAGCTCTGCGCCACCTGCGCACCTGGTCCAACCGTCCTCGCACCACTTGCCCGATCTGCTTGCGTCTCGCGCGGCAAGTGTGGGTATCCGTTACCTATCACTCAATCGAACTGAAAAGACGCCCACTCGTGTACTGGTCGTTGCCCTGCGATCCACAGATTGCCGCGCTCATGAGTCGACATCTTCCTCCCGGTGTTGTCGAAGACCGCACCGCCATTCAGCGCGCAGAACTTCGCCCCCTTAAGCGGCGCGAAGCAAAGCTCCGCACCATCACAGGTCCAGCACGCCAGGCGCGCGAATTCGCCGTCTGACCAGCGAACACAGAAAGGAAAAGCAGAAATGCCGTTCACAGGAATTAGCCTCCAGGTCCTCGCCAGCCTCGCCGGCAACGCACACCTTCTCCCCGGCGCCCCGGAGCCAGAGAGCCTCTACCGGCGCGCCGAACACGCGCGCATCCTCGCCGAAAGGCCGGCTACCAGCGTCGAGCGGCCGGCTACGGGTCTCGTCAACCGCCTCCGGCTCGTTTTCAGCCGTGAGTGAAGCCTCCGGCTCGCGCGAAGAAGGGCTGCCCATCCGGGCAGCCCTTCTTCCTTTTCCCGGATCGTAGCGGTGAGAATTACTAACACCGCCTCTCCACCCCTCATCCACTCGCTCCCGGCGGCCGATTACTCAATCAGTACCAGGAGGACACCGCCATGACACCGATCTCTGAAGCCTGCCCGTATGACGACGCCACCCGCGCCTCCCGCTGCGACCCCTGCTGCGCCGCGAATGGCGCACTCACTCCCTGCGTGCTCGCCTACCTGCGTGGCCAGGCCCCGGCGCCGACTTCGAACATTGTGCCGTTCCACCGCGTCTTCCTTCGGGACTCGCGTCGCGCCGCCTGACGTTCCGGCTCGCCCATCGCTCTCTCCCGTGGCACGATCCGCCTCGCCATGCCCAAGCAGGTCTCGAACGTCGCCACCGATGACTACCTGACCGCCATCTACCGCCTCAGCCACGACGAAGGCCAGGACGCCATCGCCGTCCGCCTCGCCGACCGGCTCGAAGTCACGCCGCCTTCGGTGGCAGGCATGCTCAAACGCCTTCTCCGCGACGGCCTCGTTACGCTCGACGCCCGGAAGGTCATTCGCCTCACGCCCGAAGGTCTGCGTCGGGCCGAACAGATGGTCCGCCGCCACCGCCTCGCCGAGTGCCTCATCACCGACGTCCTGAAGGTACCGTGGTGGCGAGCCTACGAAGAGGCGCACCTCCTTGAGCACGGCATCTCCGATGTCACCGAACCTCATCTCTTCGAAACGCTGGGACGCCCGGTCCGCAGTCCCTTCGGTTATCCCATCCCCGGTCACGGTTCGCCGCGCAAACTCTCCATGACCACGCTCGCGGACGTGAAAGAAGGCGCCACTGTCGAAATCGACCGCGTCTTCGAAGAGGACGAGCAGCTCCTCCGCTTCTTCGACGACGAAGGCTTCCGCCCCGGCGAAACGGTGCTCCTCGAGACCGTCGCACCCTACCGCGGCACCGTCACCACGCGCATTCACGGTCGATCGGTCGTCATCGGCACACAGGTCGCAGGTCGAATCTGGGTGACACCTTCGGTCTGACGGCGGAACGTCGTTGACCGGGTATTCATTTTCGCCCGCAAGTTCCGACAATCAGACAGATGGAACCGTTCGCCCTCCGCCCTAACCGCGGGCCGCTGCGCGTCCTGATCATCGAGGACGACCCGGCGCTCGGGCGGTTGATCCAGCTCGTGCTCGGCCAGCACACCACGGAGGTAACGGTCGTCCGTTCCGGAGCAGCTGCCGTTGGCGAACTCGAATCCACGGGTTTCGACGCCATCGCCTCCGACATCAGTCTTCCGGACATGTCCGGACTTGACGTCATCAGCCGCGCGCGCATCCTCGCGCCGGCCGCGGGCATCGTCGCCATCACAGGGTTCGTCGATGTAGAGGTCGCCGTCCGATCCATGAAGGCCGGCGCCGATGACTTTCTCGGCAAGCCGTTCGATGCAGAGATCCTCTGGCACCTTCTCAACAAAGCCGTCGACAGTCGCGCCCGCCAGATCGAAGCCGAACAGGCGGCCGTGTACCGCCGGCTCGCCTACACTGACGCGCTCACCGGCTGTGCCAACCGGCGGTTCATCGACGAGTACATCGTCGAAGCCGTGCACCTTTCGCGACGAACCGGTAGCCCGCTCACCGTCGCCTACCTTGATATCGATAACTTCAAGCTCCTCAACGACTTCGTCGGCCACGAACAAGGCGACCACGTGCTCAAACGGGTCGTAGCAGCTCTGGGCGCACACATCGTCGAACCCGCGCACTTCGCGCGATTCGGTGGCGACGAGTTCGTGGTCGTTTTCCCCGGCACCACGGACGGCCAGGCGCGCCACGTCCTTGAACGCGTGCGCCACACGGTCTCGCAGATCGAAGTCGTCAACGGCGCCCGGGGCGCGCTGCCAACGCGGATCAGCTGCGGCACCGCCACCTATCGCGGCTACGAGACGCCCCGCGACCTCGTCGCCGAAGCCGAAGACCAGATGTACCTCGACAAGTCGGTCTCGCCGGCCATGGTGTCGAACCCCGGCGACTACGGTGCTCCGGAAGCCTTCGTGAAGGTTACCAATCTCAAGGCCCTTCGCAGCCTGGTCAAGGCGATCGACCGGCGAGATAGCTACACCCGCTTCCACAGCGATCACGCGACTCACCTCGCGATGCGCCTCGGGAGGCGCCTCGCCATCCCCGAAGACCAGATGAGTGCGATCACCATCGGAGGGCCCATCCACGACCTCGGGAAGATCGTCGTGCCCGACGAGATCCTCAGGAAGCCCGGCGCCCTTACCATCGAAGAGCGGCGAACCATGGAGGAGCACCCGGTCATGGGCGCCGCCATCACGGCCGCTGTCACCGACTATGACACCGTCGTCGACCTCGTCCGCCATCACCACGAACGCTTCGACGGCAACGGCTACCCCGGGAAGCTTCGCGCCACCGAGATTTCGTTCCCGACGCGCATCTTCACCCTCAGCGACGCCTTTAGCGCCATGACAACCGATCGCCCGTACCGCAAGGGACTGACCATCGAACAGGCAGTCGAGGAGATTCGTCAGGGCCGTGGCACCCAGTTCGACCCGGATCTCGCCCTTGAATTTATGCGCATGGTCGAAGCCGAATTCCGCCAGCAAGAGGCCGCCGCATGAGGGCTCACGCTTACGACCTGTTCGAACTGGTAGCCTGGCCCGCAGTGGCCTGGGGCGGCATCGAAGCCGTCCTCCGCTTCGCGACCGGCTACGGCACGGGCCTCGCCGATTCGCT
>JBGOVF010000157.1:0-6123 GCA_041477975.1 Tepidiformaceae bacterium | reverse complement strand
CGAAACACCTCATCCAACTCGACCAGGATTCACTGAAGACAATTCACGCAGACATCGCCGCGCGATAGCGGGGGGCTTTCCGGGCAGCGTCTCGGCTCCCTGCCATTGGCCTCCAAGCGCAGGCCGGCGGCGCCGGGCTGGGCGGGGACTGAGCCCCAACTATTTCCGGAGGGCGAGCACTCCTGCCGTCAGTGCCCCCACGAAGAGGAGCGCCGTCAGCGCGTCGTAGCCGTGCTGACGGCCTCCCCTGACCACCAGCCCCGTGCCGGTCTCAGGTGGCTTCGGCGTGGCCGCCGGCCCCGGCGTCCGTTCGCCTTGCGTGACTGCGATCGGCGTTGCGGTGGGCGTCGGCGTTGGTGTCGCGGTCGGGCCGGGTTTCGGCGTGTTCGTGGGTGTGGCGGTGCTCGCCGGCGTCGAACGCCTCCGTCCCGGCTTCGAAGCTCGCGTGCGCCGGCAGGGGCGAAAGGGCCACGGTCTCGGCAAGCGTGAAACTGAACCGCATTTGTGCCGGCTCGAATGGGCCCTTGCCGCCGAGGGGAGGCGTTGTCGTCACCGCATCCCAGCTCACAGCCTTCGAACTCGTCGCCAGCTTCCGGCTGGCGGCGGCGTTGCCGGGGTGCGTCTCCGATACAACGTCGCCGCCAGGCTTCAACGCGGGCCAACGCGGTCTCCGGCGGTACGTGCCGTGCCTAAGGCTTCGCGGCTACCAGCGCATAACACCCAGCGGCGTCGGGGTCGGCTTCACGTTCGGCGCTGGCTGAGTGGAGTTCGTCGTTCCGACGCCCTTGGTCCCGATGTCCACCGCAGGCTGCGGTCGCGGGAACGGACCGGCGTTGACCGGCGCGAGCGGGACATTCTTCGATGGCGTGGGCTCTTCCGCTGTCGCCGCATCGGGTGCCTGGCCCGAGGTGCTCGCAAGCGGGGGGTTGGTGCCCGCGACGCGGGCGCTGTTCGGGGGCGGGGGAGGCGGAGGGACATCGTAGACGAAGAACTGGGAGACGCCGGCGTCCACTTCGAGGGACGAAGCGGCTCCGAGGGCGGCCGTCAGGATGGCGCCGACGACAGCGAGGACCACAAGGCGCCGAATCATGGCTGGCTGCCTCCCGGAAGGCTGCGTCCGTCGTCCGGGGCGGCCGGGCGCTCATGTACGGTGTACTCGTAGGTGTCGTCGCCATCGCGGACGAAGTAGCGGAAGCCGCCCACGATCTCCTCATGGAAGATGATGCCGCCATCGCGGCGGGCGAGGCGGGCGAGGTCGCGCATGGAGGCGACGCGGGTGCCAGCGCGCTCGGGGCGGGGCTCGCCGTTGGGGTGTTCGATCGGCAGGAGCATGTTGCGGTAGCGCGCCTTGATGCGCGCCGATTCCGATTGGCCAACGCCCAGGTAGACCGCGGCGCCCGCCGTGCACGCCGCCAAAAAAGCGACCAGCGCGCCGATAAGGGCGAGCCAGCGCATCTGCCCAACCGGGGCGCTTAAGGGGCCGATGCCCATCTCGTTCGTGCGCTTCGATTGTGTCGCGGGCTGGAGGGGGTCGATGATGGCGAGGGTCTCGGGCCATTCGATGCGTGTGCCATCGAGCGTGCTCGGGAACTCCGCGGAGAAGGGCCGGGCGATGCCATCGACCAGGACATCGAACCGCACGGCGATCGTGTATTTCTGTGAGCGGAACGACGTTTCCTTCTCGACCTGTTCGATGAGCGCCTTGAGACGCTGGAGATCGATGGCGGCCTGGGCCTGGGCGATCGGGCCGGTGAATCTGGCGGGCGTCAGCTCCTGGAGGGTCTGGGCCCATTCGTTCTCGCCGGCACGGAGGATGACGGCTCCGCGCACTTCACCGGCGACATCGGCGGGCAGCGGCCCTTCGAGCTTGTAGGCGAAGTCGACAGTGAGCTTCCGGGCGAGCTGGGAGTAGACGGGCGTCGCCGCGCGCCCTTCGGCTGTATCGGCGGCCGTGCGCTTCACCGTGCCATCGGGGTAGAGCGCGGATGGGGCCATTGCGAACGTGAGGTCGGCCGAGCCGTTGTGGCGTAGGCCCTGGCTCACGCTCGGCCCGGTTGTGGCCGTGGGCGTGGTGAAGGCATTGAGCGCGATGGTCGCGAGGGCGATGCAGACCAGCGTGGTGAGAGCGAGCGTGGCGAGGAGGCCGGCCTGCGGGCGGCCGAGCTTCGGCATGGCGAGGATGATGGGACCGGCCTGTTTTTTCGCGTTGATCTGCATCTGCTTTCCTCGTTTGCGCCGGGGCGGTTTGGTTTGGGCCGTGCCCTGGAGGGTGATGGCGAAGCCAATGCCCAGGACGAATGCCAGGTTGGCGGGCTCCTTCACCTTGAGCGCCCAGCGCCCGACGCTGGGGAGGTGAATCCACTGTTCTCCCGCGATCTGGTCGGGGGTCGGGCGGTAGATATCGAGGAACGAGTTGTTGTCCCCCTGCATCACGAACCCGCTGGCTGCATCGCCACCCACGATGCGGTGGATGATGAGCCCGCCGTTCGCGCGGTACGCGACCACATCTCCGACTGCGTAGCTGTCCTGGCCGCGGGTGATGACCAGGTCACCGGTGGAAAGGTTCGGCTCCATGCTCTTGCCAGACACGATCACGTAGCTTGCAGGTCCCGCGAGTGCGAGTGGCCGGAACAGGAAGAACCAGCCCAGAAAGAGGACGGCCGCTGCCAGTGGTGCAACGATCTTCAAAGACATCACGGACGGCGGCCTCCTCTCCCAGTTTGGTCAGCGGCAGTTACTGCGTGCTGATCGAGACGTGCACGTCGTTCACGAGCGTCGCGTCAACGGGCGGGACGATCGGGATCGTCAGATCCGCTCCCGTGATGAGCGTCGGGGGACTCGTCCAGAGGACGGCCCCGTCATGGGTCAGGACGACGGTGGCGTAGAACGGGCCCTTGAACTGGATGTCGAAGCACTGCAGGTGGTGCAGCTTGACTTCGGTCTTGAGCCAGCCGTGGTTCGGGTTGTAGACGTCCGTGTACCCGACCACGACGTGGTTGGTCTGGCAGTCGACGAGGTCGGCCCCGCCGGCCTGGTTGGTGCCGGGGGCGACCGGCAGCGCGGACGCCGCGGCGAATGCCAGCGAGGCGAGCGCGCCCGCGAGCGGGATGAAGAGCAAGCCCTTCAGTTTCATTTCGAGTTACCTTTCCATCGCGCCCATTCGGACGCGACAGCTGGCGGGCGCGCGCTGATAACAGAGGCGCACCCGGGCGTATCGGTAGTTGCCGTGTTTGCGGTGCAGTGCCTGGCTCGGAGTGCGCTCCTTTCCGAGCCGCCGGGAATCAGGGTTTTCCCGTATCCAACGTTCCGGACCGGGAATGCATGCTAGCGCCCGTAGCGAGTGCTACGATTCGTCAGCAAGGCGTCCTCATAGGTTCCCTTGCGGCCCGGCCCGGAGGCGGCTGTAACCGTCTCCGGGCCATTTCTGTGCTGTGTGCCCCGGCGTGGACGCCGGGCGTCAGAATGGTGAGCATTGGGTGAGCGGGGCACAACGACCCAAGGGGGGCCTATTCGCGGCCCCTTTGGACGTAGGCGGCTGCGCGCCGACGCTGCGGACCGGTTGTGAATTCCGCATGGCCCCAGGCTCGCGGTGCTCGCCGCTCCGGCCTTGAGGCTCCCTGCCTCAGTTCGCCACCATCGCCACCACGCGCCAGAAAGGCAGCAGCATGGCGGCTGAGGCGCCGCGCCCTCGCGGCCCATCGACGATCGGGTGCACCTGCGGGTGCGGGAAGAATGCTTCCGTGCCGGGGCAGATGTAGTTCGTGTCGTAGCCGTAATCGTAGTACTGGACCATGACCACAGGGCCGCCGCCGAAGGCGTACTGCGAGGTGCAGCGAGCGGCCGCGCCATCGATCCCCGAAGCGCCCGCTGTCCAGACCACGACGCCCGGTGTGGCGTCGCCGGCGATGATCCGCCACTGGCGCGGCGTGCCGTAGATGCCCACCGGCAGGCGCTTCTCCTTGAAGTAGTCCAGCGTGCCGCGGATCACCTGGGCGTTGTAGATCGGGTCGGCAATCCAGTAGTTGCCGGTTTCGACGTCCAGCCACCACATCGATGGCGAAAGGCCATAGGCGGCGGCCCGGCCGATCACATCGCGGGCGATGCCGTAGCCGTAGTTGTAGGCGCGGCACCAGTCGTCGGTTTCGAGGCAGAGTCCGTAGGGCCCGATGAGCGCTTCGCCGCGGCCGGGTTTGGGGAACTCCATGTTCACATAGACAGCCGGGCGGGTCTCGACGCGTTGGGCCCAGCGGTACTGATCCAGGAAGCACGGGTTGGCGGTGTAGGGCTTCCCGTTGTTTATCCCGATGACCGAGAAGGCCACCGGCCCGTAGGGGTACTGCTTGCCGCACTGTGGCCAGGAGATATCGAACCCCGGCACGCCCACGAATTCGCCCAGCAACGATGAGGCCCCAGGGCTATCTGCCTCTGCGTTGCGGGGCCTCTCCCAGAGGACAAGGACCACCGCGAGCGCCAACGTCAGCGCGACACTCGACCTGATCACGTACCACCGGCGCATGCGCGTTCCCACCCCCGGGTCGAAGGCAGGGTATGGCACGGGACGATCTGGTTCATCAACGGGCTGTAAAAACAGTTCTGAGTTCCAAGTAGCCAGCTTTCCCGCGCGGGGCTCGCCGCTCGCCCGGCGGCTGCTCCCTGCGCTCCCTGCGTCCCGGCCGTCCTTGGCCGCTGGCGCCGGGCGCCATCGAGAGGCTTCGCGGAACCCGGCGATGTTGCATCGCATCAGCGGCCACAGAGGGCCGCGACTCCGTTCCTCCGCCCGCTCCCTGCTGTTCGCTAGAATGGGCCGGCACAGGGGGAACTCTTCCATGGCTTCTGGTCCGCTCTCGGGGGTAAAAGTCCTCGAATTCACGCAAATCATCGCCGGCCCGTTCTGCGGGATGCACCTCGCCGATATGGGCGCCGATGTCACCAAGTTCGAACCGATCGAAGGCGAACCGTGGCGGCTCGCGCTCGAACTCGTGCCCAAGGAATCGCGCACGTTCGCGAGCCTGAACCGCGGGAAGCGCGGCGTGGCCATGGACATGACCCGCAAAGAGTGCCAGGAAGTCATCCGGCGGATGGCAAAAGACACCGACGTCGTGGTCATCAACTACCGGCCCGGCGTGGCCGAACAGCTCGGCATCGACTACGCCACGCTGAGCGCCATCAACCCCCGCCTTATTTATTGCGAAAACACAGCGTTCGGCCGCAAAGGCCCCCTCGCGCGCCGTGGCGGCTACGACATCGTGGTCCAGTCGATGACCGGCCTCATGGCCGGCGAAGCGAAGATGGACAAGTCCGCGAAGGATGTCCCCACCTACGTCTACCCCGCGATAGCCGATTACGCGACCGGCATCCAGATGTCGAACAGCATCTGCGCGGCGCTCTACGCGCGAGAGAAGACGGGCAAGGGCCAGCGCATCGATTGCACGCTCATGGGCACAGCCATCGCCATGCAGACCACGCAGTTCACGTGGATCGACGCGTGGGACGAGCCGGTTATCCCGCCGATGCTCGAAGGGCTGAAGCAGGCGCGCCGGGAGATGAAGACCTTTCCCGAGCAGGTGGAGGTGCACAACCAGTTCCGGCCCGGGCCGGTGGGCAACATTTACTACCGCGTCTACCAGACCAGCGACGGCTTCATCACCATCGGCGCGCTGAGCATGGCTCTGCGCCAGAAGGTGCTCGCCGCGACGGGCTTGAAGGACCCACGCATGCAGCCGGACGGCACGTTCGTGATGGCGCCGGAAGGCTGGGGGGAACGCGGCCCGCAGCTGGTGGCGGAAGCCGAGGCGCTGATGCGTTCGAAGACCACCGAGGAGTGGGGTGTCATCTTCGAAAAGCACGGTGTCCCGGCGGGGCCGCTCTATTTCATCGAGGAGCTCTTCGGGCACCCGCAGACGCTGGAGAACGGGCTCGAAATCGAACTCGACCACCCGGCGCTCGGGCACATGCGCATGGTCGGCCCGCCGTTTCAGATGTCGGGCACGCCGCTCGCCCCCCAGGGGCCGAGTCCGGAACTCGGCGCCGATACAGACCGGGTCCTGCGAGAAGTTGGGTACGGGGATGCGGAGATTGAGGCGATGCGGGCGGCGGGGGCTATCCGCTAAGGACTGAGGACTG
>JBGOVF010000234.1:0-4655 GCA_041477975.1 Tepidiformaceae bacterium | reverse complement strand
CGCCGGGACAAGGGGGAGCGCACGGCGAGCGCACACACAAAGCAAGCGCTCGCGTGCGCTCACAAGCGCTCCCAAAGCGAAATACAACGCTCCCCGCAAACGCAGTCGCGTCATACGGCCCCGCGCCCTGGCCTTTGCCATCCGTTGCTCCCCCTCTCCCGCGCAGTCGGGAGAGGGGGTTGGGGGGTGAGGGCGCGAAGCAGCCAGCCCGGACAGCACCCGGGAACCACTCCGGAACGACCCGAGAACCACCCGAGAACCACGCCAGAACGAGCGCCTGAACGAGACCCCTCCGTTGAATCTGGAACACTCGTTCAACCAGTCAAAACGCCAGCGACTTCTTCCCCGGCCCGCCCGGCATCTCGGCCAACAACTTTGGAGCCCGAAAGTTGTCCCGAAGTTGTCTCCCGCCCCGAATCTGGCGGCACAACTCCCAACAACTTCAAGTTGTCAAAACGACACCGTTTTTTCGGACGCCGCATACCTCCCCTCTCCCGGCGCGAGCAAAGGGGTCGGGGGTGAGAGTCCCAACGCCGAACGCGCAACGCACGCGCAAACAACGCGTAGGAACGCGTAGTAACGTGAAAAACAAGTGCTTCCCGCTGCGCGTTCTTGCGCGTTCTTGCGCGTTCCGCTCCGTCGCTGCGCGGTCGGCGAAAGCCAACGGCTAAACGCTGATGGATGATGGTTGATGGCTCGCTACACCGCCGCGGGCGTCTTCTTCTTCCTCGCCGGCGCCTTGCCGTCGGTCGAGGCCTCTTCCGGCCGGGCTGGGACAGGTGCTTCGGCCCCGGCCTTCCGCGCCCGCGCCGCTTCCACACTCGCTCGCAGGGCGGCCATCAGGTCGACCGAGGCCCTGGGCGCCTCCGGCTCCGCGGGCATCACGAGTTCTTGGCCGTCGACTTTGGCCCGGATCACCGCCAACACAGCCTCGCGGTACTCGTCCTGGTACTTCGCGGGGTCGAAGGGTTCGTAGAGGAGGTCGATGAGGGCGTGCGCGATCTTCATCTCCGCCTCGGAGACCTTCACTTCCGGTGCTTCGCCCTCTGGCACGCGCAGTTCGTCGGCGTAGTAGAGCGTTTCGAGCACGAGCAGACCATCCTTCGGACGCAGGGCGCAAAGGCGCTCCTTCGTCCGGATGCTGAGTTTGCCGATCGCCGTCAGCTTGCGCTGTTCGAGCGCCCCAACCAGCAACGCGAACGGCTTCTTGCCCAGATCCTCGGGCTCCATGTAGTAGCCCTTCTCGTAGTACAACGGGTCGATGTCTTTGGCGTCAACGAACGCCGAGAGCTCGATCGTGTGCTTGCTCGGCACCGGCAGTTTCTCGAGGTCACCATCGTCGATGATGACGTAGCGGTCTTTGGCGTACTCGTAGCCTTTGACGATCTCGTCGCTCCCGAGCTCCTCGCCATCCACCGAGCAGCGCTTGAAGAGGCGGATCGGTGCGTTGTCGTCCTTGTGCAGCTGCCGGAATGCGATGTCCTGGCTTTCCGTCGCAGTGAACAGGCGCACGGGGATGCTCACCATCCCAAAGCTGATCGTCCCGCGCCACATCGATCGGGGCACAGCTCACCTCCACCCGAAGGCCTCGCCACAGGGCTTCCGGGCTTAACAATATACCACGCCTTATCGCACGCCTTCAGGTTCCGGCCGGCCGCAGGACGGCGGGCCGCGGGACAGACACGTGACGGTCGCGGAGACACACGTCATCGAATTACGCGCACGCAACATCCGCGTGTCGCCAGCGTCTCGTAGTTGGGCGCGGTGGCAGCCGAACGATCGACCCTCCGTGGCCGGCCGGCTCATGGTGGCCGCCGCACACAGAGGAGGGCTGACCCACATGCAATCACTCGTCCAGTGGCGTAACCGCTTCATGGTTACGGCCATCATCGCCGCCGGCCTCATCGGGCTGGCCATGGTCGCGTTTCCGGCGCGACTTTCGAACGCCCAGGCGGCGCCCTCGGCCGCTATCAAGCAACTGACCATGAACGGCGGAGAAGAGAATCCTCCGCTCACCGTCAAATCGATCGGCTATTTCAGCGGCACCCTCACGGATGGCCAGCTCGAGTTCGACCTGAGCGCTGATGGCGGTCAGTTCACGCAGGCCCACATCCACCAGGGCGCCAAAGGCGTCAACGGGCCGGTGGTCGCGTTCCTCTTCGGCCCGGCGAACCCGCCGGTGGGTGCGCTGCATCCGACGGGTGTGATTAACAAAGCCAGCCTCGTCGGCCCCCTCGCCGGCAACTGGGACGGCTTCGTCGCCGCCATGGCGAAGGGCGAACTGTACGTGAACGCCCACACCGTCGCGAACCCGGGTGGCGAAGTCCGCGCCCAGATTCCCCCGACCACGCTCGTCCCGGCCCCCCCGAAGACCGGCAACAGCAATACCGTCGCGGATGGTTCCTCGATGACGCAAGTTGCTGGTGGCGTGCTCGTGACCTTCGCCGCGGTCGCTCTCGCCGTCACGATGGTGCGCCGCCGCCGCTCGGCGTAGCACTACTCGCCATCGACAACCGGTGCGGCCGCTCGAAGGCGGCCGCACCGGTTTCACGGCGCTCCGAAGTCGAACTCGGCGTAGATAGGTGAATGGTCGCTGAGGCCCGCCTCGCGGAATTCGTGGGCATACGCGCATTCCAGCGGCCGCAGCTCTGTGCTCGCGAAAATGTGGTCGAGCCGGTAGCCGCCCGTGGCGCCGTGGCGCTTCCACCACCAACTACGGTCCGCGGCCTCGTAGCCGTTTACGGCCCGAAAGGCATCGGCAAGCCCGAATTGTCCGGGCGCGCCAACCACGACCAATTCAGCCGCCCTTCCACGAATGTCGCGCGGGCCGCAGAAGGGGACGACCGTCCCGTCCAACAGCTCCGCCTTCGGCGCGTTGAAATCGCCACAGACGATGCGCGGCGCGGTTGGCGACGCCGCGAGCCGCGCGGCCAGCCCCTCTTCGGTCTCGAGCTTCAGCACCCGCCCCTTCGCGATCGTCGGGATGTGCACGCCGATTACCTCGACCTGCCCTTCCGGTCCGGCCACCTCGACACACGCGATCACCTCGGGTGACGGCACACGTGCGGGGCGCGCCGGCCAAATCGGGTAGCGGCTCGCGACCGCCACGAACCGTGGCAGAGTCTGTGCTGTCCCCGCGGGCAACAGCTCAACCCCGCTGGCCTGAAACGGCAGCCCGGCCGACTCCAGCTCGGGCCGCAGCCCCACCCAGGTGGTCAACGTGACCTCCTGGATTACCACAACGTCCGGTCGCAGCGTCGCCATCGCGGCCACCTGGCGAGGCCAGTCGCGCCGCACGTTCAGGTTCCAACTGACGACGCGCATCCGTCCAATTTTGCCACTCGGGCGCGCCGCGCGCGGCGGGCCTAGCGCGCGCTCAGCCGCGCCCCGGCGCCCGCGGGTCCACCAGCACCTTCACGTCTTCGTTTGGCTGCAACAGCCGCTCGAACACAAGGTGCGTTTCCGAGGCGGGAACCACGGTGGTGATGACGTTGTCGACGCCGATCGTGCCCTTCTCCAGCATCGCGATCGTGGCTTCGTAGTCCCCGCGGCTGTAGGCGAACGCGGCCCGGACGGTAACGCGCTTCGTCACCCAGACCGACGGACGCACGGGCGCGGCATCGAACGAAACGCCCACCATCATCACGGACCCGCCCGGCTTCACCACCTCCACAGCCTGCTGGAGCGTCGCAGGGACGCCCGCCGCGTCGAACACAACGTCCGGCGGGCCGCCGAGATGCTCAGCAAACGCTGCCGGCACGTCACCGGCCTCGCGCGGGTTAAACACCACATCGGCGCCAAGTAGTCTCGCCCGCCCGGCACGGCCCGGGGCGGGCTCGGCCACCACCACCTCCCGCGCTCCCGCAGCCAGAGCGCACTGGAGCGTGAACAGCCCGATGGGCCCGGCGCCAAGGATGGCGACCCGGTCGCCGAGGCGCATGCCCGAGAGTTTCACGGCGTGGAACCCCACAGCCGCGGGCTCGATCGCGGCAGCCTGCTGGTCGTCGAGCGCGTCCGGGATGCGCATCAGCCGCGGAGCCGCGATCTTCGTGAACGGCCCATACCCGCCCGAACCGAGGGACGCCCCGGCGCCGGCGACAACTCCCGCCCGCTGCGCGTCAAGCCGGTAGTGCTGGTAGCAGAATTCGAATTCGCCCTTTAGGCAGAAGGCGCAGTTCATGCACGGCTTCTGCGGGGCGCCAACGACGCGATCCCCGGCCTCCCATCCCGTGACTGCCTTCCCGAGCGAGACGATGGTCCCCCCGTATTCGTGGCCCATGACAATGCCGTCCGGGGCCATGGCGCTGTCGTACAGATGGAGGTCCGACCCGCAGATCCCGCAGAACCCGACCTCAACGACGACTTCGTTGTCGCCAGCTACCGGGTCTGGTACCTCGTCGTAGCTCATGGAACGGCGGCCGTGGAGGACTGGCGCTCTCATCGGGCGGCCTTCCCCGGCGCTACGAGCACCTTCACGTTGTCGTCGCCGCGGGTGCCAAGGGTCTGGCAAACCTCGTCCACTTCGTCCAGCCCGATGATGCGAGTGACCATCGTCTCTGGCTTTATCTTCCCCGCGGAGTTCAAGTCCAGGGCCGGGCGGAAGTGGTCCATCCCTCCGAGCGACGCCTTGATTTCGCACTCCTGGCCGACCATCG
>JBGOVF010000447.1:0-3003 GCA_041477975.1 Tepidiformaceae bacterium | reverse complement strand
GTTCGGACAGTACTTCTTCGACAGCGTCCGGCTGCCTGCGGAGTCGCAGCTGGGTGAGGTGAACCGGGGCTGGTACCACGCCACGACGACGCTCGACCTGGAGCGTTCGAACATCGCGAACGCCGGGGGCGCGCGCCGCACGGTTGACGAGCTGTGCGCGTACATCCGGTCGGCGGGTGGCGTGTGGACGGAACACCGCCACCGGCTGGCACAGCACGCCGTGGAGGTGCAGGTCGCGACGAGCCTGAGCTACCGCGTGGCCAGCATCCTCGCCGGCGGCGGGGTGCCGAACCAGGAGGCGAGCCTGCTCAAACTCTTCCTGAGCGAGCTGGACCAGCGAGTCGCGAACACGGGGCTGCACCTGCTTGGGATGCACGGCGGGCTGATGCCGGGGTCGCCGTTCGCGAAATTGCAGGCGCAATTCGCGCTGACGTACCTGAGCACTGTCCCGCGGACGATCGCCGGCGGGACGAGCGAGATTCAACGGAACATCATCGCTACGCGCGGGCTGGGCCTGCCGCGTTGAAAAGGAGCATGGAATGACGAACCACGTGGAAATCTGGACCGGAGGCGCGGGGCTGCCTTCGGCGTTTGTGCGGCGCGCGCAGCATGCCGCGGCGGCGGGCTTCGATGGCATCACGATCGTCGATTCCCAGAACCTCTCCGGCGACCCCTACGTGTCGCTGGCGATGGCGGGATCCGCGACCGAGCGGATCAAGCTGGGTACGGGCGTAACGAACCCCTGGACGCGGCACCCGGCGGTCACGGCGTCGTCGATTGCCACGGTGCACGCCGTAAGCGGCGGGCGCGCGGTGCTGGGCATCGGCCGCGGCGACTCGGCGCTGGCGCACCTGGGCTTCGCGCCGGCGAGTGTGAAAGTGTTCGACGATTACCTGCGGCGGCTGCAGGGCTATCTGCGCGGTGAGGAGGTGCCGTTCGAAGCGGGTGCGAACGTGGCCACGCTTGGACTCGCGGAGGTGCCGCGCTCTTCGAAGATCGAGTGGCTGCGTCCGGGGCGCTTCCCGAAGATCCCGGTCGATGTGGCGGCCACGGGCCCGAAGGTCATCAAGCTCGCGGCCGTGGTGGCGGACCGCATCACGTTCGCGCTGGGTGCGGACCCGGCGCGCATCAGGTGGGGGATGGAGACGGCGCGGGCGGCCCGCGTGGCCGCCGGGCTGGAGCCGGAGATGGAATTCGGCGCTTACGTGAACGTGGTGCCGCACAACGACCCCGAGGTGGCGCGGCGGCTGGGCGAGGGCGGGCTTTCGCTCTTTGCGCGCTTCCAGGCCATGTACGGCGAGACGGTTGGCCCGGCCACTGACGAGGAACGGCGGACGACGGAGGCCATCCACGACGCCTACGACATGACGCGCCACAGCCGAGCGGGCAGCCCGCAGGCAGGGAAGATCACGAGTGGCTTCGCCTCGGAGTTCGGCATCTTCGGGCCGTCCTCGTATTGCGTCGAACGGTTGCGGGGCCTGATCGACATGGGGATGAGGCGGCTGATGATTGTGGGCGGCTCGCGCGACGCGGACCCGGCGGAGGCTTCGAACGCGGAGTCGCGATTCGTGGAAGAGGTGCTACCGGCTTTGCGGTGAGGGGCTACCAACTGGCAGATGGCGTGGCTTGAGTGACAGGAAGCTCGTCAGCGGTCAGGAACTCCTTCTTCACGACCACGGTATGTCCCAATAGGTCGTGCAGTGCCCTGCGTCGCGGGTTGGTCATCATCGTGACGAGTTCGGCGACGAACCACACTACGTTGGCGAGACTCTGGATGTTCTCCGCGAGGTTGGAATCGCGGGGATGATATGAATTGGTCGTCACCTGTACCGAGACGAGGGCAACGGCGATCACGGAGAACGCGATATCCCCCGAGTCCCTGAGAACAGCCTGTCGGAAGGTGATCGGCCGGAAAGTGGTTGCGTCGACGACCTTGACGTTCGAGGCCATCTTTCCCACCGTTTGGCCGGTTCGCCAATGCAAAATCACGGTGTATCCGTGGCTCGTCACGGCGATACAGAGTGTGCCTGCGACGTAGAACCACTCGTTGCCCGTGTTCGCCCCGGCGAGAAACAGGGGAACGATGAGTATGAACGCCGGAGTCAGCACGAAGCCGTCGATGATGCCGGCGAGGAACCGCCGCCAAAACGTGTTGAACCGGGTGTCGGGCATGGCTACGCTCGCATCGGGCGACGCTGGTTGGCCGCTCCCTACTAGCTAAGTTCGACCGGGATCGTCCTTACGCGTAGCCGGCCTACCCCATCTGGCTGCGGAACTGGGCCATGTCGAAGTAGTCGCGCCAGGCGGCGATTTTGCCGTCGCGCAGTTCGAAGACGCCGACGACGGGCAGTTCGATCGGCTTGCCGCCGGCGGTGAAGCGGTCGATGCGTTCGTTGATTACCACGTCGCCGCTGGCCAACTGGTTTCGCACTTCCCAACCCGTGCACAGCATCATTGCTTTCCAACTGGCGACGGTCGCCATGATCGCGGCCCTGCCCACGATCGGCTTCGTGGGGATGTTGTGGTATACCGCGTCGTCGGTGAAGTACGCGCCGATCGTCTCAGGGTCGGGTGCAGGCTGGTCGAATTCGCGGATGAAATTAGTGACGATCGTCTCGTTCAGGTGGGTCATCTCACTTCTCCTATCAGGGCCCGCCGCAAGAGCAGCAGGCTGGTGGTGACCGCGCGGCGCTTCACTGCCTGGCGGCCCTGGTTCATGGTCATGCTCAACGCGTGAGCGCCGCCGGACGGCGTGGCGACAGCGACGTGGACCGTGCCCGGGGCGACGCCATCCTGCGGATCTGGGCCTGCGACGCCGGTGATGCCGACGCCGTAGCTGGTCCCGGCTCGCTGGCGGGCGGCCTGGGCCATGGCCTTGGCGGTCTCTTGCGAGACGACGCCGAACTCCTCGATCACTTCGCCGGGGACGCCGTTGTCGATCTTCTGCTGGCTGGAATAGGTCACGAGGCCGAGGGCGAAGTAGCCCGTGGAACCGGGGACATC
>JBGOVF010000442.1:0-3020 GCA_041477975.1 Tepidiformaceae bacterium | reverse complement strand
TACTCCACGGGAATGAAGCAGCGCGTGAAGCTTGCCCAGGCGCTCGTCCACGACCCCCGCGTGATGTTCCTGGACGAACCAACGAACGGCCTCGATCCGGCAGGCCGGGACGACATGCTCGACCTCGTGAAGCGCACGGGCCGGGAGTTCGGCATCGCGATCATGATGGCGTCCCATCTCCTCGGGGAAATCGAACGCGTCTGCGAGCACCTCGTCGTGATCGACGGCGGGAAGTTGTTGCAATCGGCAGCGATGGGCTCGTTCACCGAGCAGACGCAGGTGCTCGCAGTGGAGGTTGAGGGCGACGCTGCGATCATGGCCGCGCGCTTGCAGAGCCATGGGCTGACAGTCCGCTCGGAGGGCCACCTCCTCCTCGTCGCGATGGACGGGGACAAGACCTATGACGTGATTCGCGACAGCACCGTCGACCTGGGCTACGGCCTGGTGCGCCTGGAGCAGCGGCGCCACAACCTGGAGGATCTGTTCCGCGACCAGCCCGAGGAGGAAGCGCATGTCGCAGCGGGCTGAAAGCGCCGGCAGCATCTATGACCTCGGCTATCGCCACTACGACGGGCCGAGACTGGGCCGCCGCCACGCGATCCTCTCGCTCTACCTGTACAGCCTTCGTGCGGCCTTCGGGATCGGTCGCCGCACTTCGAGCAAGATATTCCCGGTTGTGCTCGTAGTGATAGCGTTCATCCCGGCCGTGATCCAGCTCGGGATCGCGTCCATCGCCACCGGCGTCGTGGACATTTTCCATCCCTACGACTACTTCGGCTTCGTGTCGCTGCCCGTAGCTCTGTTCTGCGCTGCCGTGGCGCCCGAGATGGGCGGCCGCGATCAACGCACGCGCACGCTCTCGCTCTACTTCTCGCGCGCGTTGCGGCGGACCGATTATGCGTACGCCAAGCTGGCCGCTTTCGCGTCAGCGCTGCTCGTCCTTACCCTGGCTCCGCAAACGGTGCTCTTCTTCGGGAACGCGCTATCCGGCAACGACCCCGGCGCCTACCTCAAGGACAACTGGCACGACATCCCGCGGATCATCGTCAATGGCGTGGCGCTCTCCGCGATGATGGCGGCCGTCTCCCTGGCGATTGCCGCGCAAACGCCGCGGCGCGCGTATTCCACCGTCGCCGTGATTGCGCTCTTCGTGGTTACCTTCCCGATCGCCGCCATCCTCGTGAACGGAATCGGCGGCGCGGGCGACTGGGCCATCCTCCTCAGCCCGTTCGATTTCCTCTTCGGTACGTCGCTCTGGTTGTTCAACGTCGAACCGGACCCGGATTCGGCGCTGGGACATGCCGGCCTCTCGATGTGGGCCTACCCCGTGGCGACCCTTGCCTACACGGCCGTTTGCGCGTTCCTCGTCGTGCGCAGGTTCGAGCGGATAGCAGCGTGACCATTGCTGAACCGCGCACAGCGTCCGCCACCCCCGGCGATTCGTCGGCAACCGTCGAAGCCATCAACGTTTCGCGCTGGTACGGCAACATCGTCGCGGTGAACGACATCTCGTTCGCGCTCCGGGCAGGCATTACCGGCTTGCTCGGCCCGAACGGCGCCGGGAAGTCGACGCTGCTGCATATGCTCGCGGGCTTCCTCGCGCCGTCTTCGGGTGAAGTCCGCGTGCTCGGCCAGCCGACGTGGCGCAACCCCGCGATGTACGCCCACATAGGGCTCGTCCCGGAACGCGAAGCCGTCTACCCGTTCCTTACCGGCTACGAATTCGTCCTTCTCAGCGCCCGGCTCCAGAAGCTGGCCGACCCCGCAGCGGCGGCGCATAAAGCGATCCAGATGGTCGATATGGAAGCCGCCCAGCACCGCGCCACGGGCGGCTATTCGAAGGGCATGAAGCAGCGCGTGAAGATCGCGGCGGCCATCGTCCACGAACCACCGGTGCTGCTCCTCGACGAGCCCTTCAACGGCGCCGACCCGCGCCAGCGCCTGCACATGATGGACATGCTCCGCGAAATGGCCGCGAACGGCTGCACGATCGTGTTCTCGTCCCACATCCTGGAGGAGGTCGAGCGGCTGGCGGAGAACGTGCTCGTCGTCGTCTCGGGGCGGCTCGCCGCATCGGGCGACTTCCGCCATATCCGCCGGCTCATGACCGACCGGCCCCATTCGTTCCGGCTGCGCTCCAGCGACAACCGCAGGTTTGCCGCCGCCCTGGTCGCAGACCCGGCGATCTTCGGAGTGGAGCTGGTCGACGATCGTCTGGTTGTCCGGAGTTCCGATTTCGCCGCCTTCGCCCTCGCGGCGCCGCGGATCGCTCGCGGCGCGGATGTCAGCCTGTTCGAGTTGCTGCCGACCGACGAATCACTGGAAAGCGTGTTCTCGTACCTGGTGAAGCGATGAACCGCGCCGTCCTGTCGCTCACCGCGAGGCAGCTCCTCGGACAGAGGCGCACCCTGCTCATGGTCGGAGCGGCGGCATTGCCCCTCGTCATCGCCATCCTTTACCGGATCAGTTCCAACGATACGAACCAGCCTGAGTTCACAGCCCGCGGTCTCCTCGGCCAGCTAGTGATCGGCACGCTCTTGCCGCTGGCGGCGCTCATCTTCGGGACGGCCGCGCTCGGCTCTGAGATCGAAGATGGGACGGCGGTCTATCTCCTTTCGAAGCCGATCCCGCGCTGGTCAATCCTGCTCTCGAAACTCCTGGTAGCCTGGCTGGCGACCTCCGTGCTGGTTGTGGTCGCGACGGTGGCGGCCGGGACTGTGGCGATGAGCGGGGCGCCGCAAGACGGCATCGTCCTCGGTTTCGCGGTGGCTGCCGTGGTGGGCGCCTTCCTCTATTGCGCGCTCTTCGTCTACCTCACGGTCCTCACGGGGCGCGCGCTTATCGTTGGCCTGGTCTACGTGTTCATCTGGGAAGGTGTGATCACCAGGCTGTTCAGCGGCGTCCGCGTCGTCAGCATCCGCCAGTACAGCCTCGGGGTCGCCGACGCATTCGTAACCGCGCCGAAGAACATCTTCAACCCGCTGCTCGACCCGGCGGAGGCGTTCGCGCTGGTCGCTGCT
>JBGOVF010000010.1:0-15249 GCA_041477975.1 Tepidiformaceae bacterium | reverse complement strand
GCTTTTGTAAACTGACTGTAAAATCGTCACCTTCGCGTCACGCAATGGCCCCTCGCGTCAACGGTTTCGCGCACCTTCAGCGCCGTATTCTCAGGCAAGAGAATTAACGACCAGCGAGGGAGTTGAGGATGGCTCTACTGAAACGAGTTTGGCAGCGGGCAGCCGCTGGTGTGAGAGACGGCGGCGGCGAGTCTGGCCAGGGGCTCGCCGAGTACGCCCTTATCCTCGCGCTCGTCGCGCTCGCCTGTGTTGTGGCGCTTGGGGCGCTCGGGGGCGCTATAGCGAACTCGCCCGGGTTCTCGATTCTCCCCGGGGCCCTCTAGTCTCGAATTCACGACCCTGCTAGAGGGAGATCAGGCCACAACTCGCGGCGGCGCCTTCAATCCAGAACGCGCCGCCGTTTGACGTCACCAGGTTTCGGGCGTAGGGCGGCACGTCATTGGAATAACGCAACCACTGGTTGCCCTGTTGTTGGTACACGGCCGTGAAGCAACCGCGAGCGCGGTAGAGGATGTCACCTATCGGGCCCGCCGGGAGCATGACCAGGTTCCAGCCCGGGTAGAGCGTGATCTTCGCGCCGTCGGCACGGAGGGTGGGCGTGGGGGAGGGCGTGGGGGTGTTGGTGGGAGTGGCGGTTGGCGTCGGCGTGTTGGTCAATGTGGACGAGGCGCTGGCGGAAGGTGAAGGGGTGGTCGCCGTAGACGCGGGGCAAGCCTGCGCGGACGGCAATTGGGCGATGACTGCAACCCACGCCACCGCGGTGCCTGTGGCGTTGCGCTTCACCGCTACGCCGACACACTTGGCTGGAAGTGATGGCGGAGCCGATATGCGGACGCCACTCGATGGGTATGTGATGCCCGCGAGCGCCTGCGACGGGCCAATGCTGAGCGGAGCGGAACTCGTTACAACGTAAACACCCTCGCCACTTCCAAAGGCGTAGTACGCGTCGTAGCCGCAGTCAATCGCGCGTTGCACCCAGGTTCGCCCGAGATTGTCGGTGTGACCGCCGAAACCTCCGTTCGAAACCTGGTATTCGGCGAACCAGGCTGCCGCTGCGTTGAGAGCACCTGATTGCTGGAGTGGCGAGGAGTTGGCGATATTTGTATCGCGCCACGCCTGAAGGAGCTGCAAGAATTGTGCTTCTTCGCCGTCGACGGCATCGTGGCTCGTTCCGCAGGGGCCGGCGGCGGCTTGCGCCGGTTCGCCGAGGTGACGCAGCGACATAGCCGCGAAAAGGCCGGTTGAAGCCAGGATAGCCAGAAGGAAGACTCTCATGGACCTCGTTCGGGGGGCGACGAAGGTTTAGACCATGACAACGGGTCTGCATGTGACGGTCAACTGAGGCAGGCGCCGGACCTGAAGTTTTGCGAGGAATTTACGACGCTGATGTCGTGCCGTTGCGCTCGATTCGAATTTGCGTCTGGCGGCGGCGGCGTCACGGGATTACCATGAGCGGCGAACATGCGACCTGAAACCCCCGAACCCAGGTCGAGAGGCGGCGGGCGCCGGCTCCAGTGCGTCGTCCCACGACTGCGCAAGGATTCGGTGCCTCGCGAGCGACTGCTCTCGCGATTGCATGCGGGTATCGGCAACGGCGTGACGGTGGTCCAAGCACCGGCCGGCTTCGGCAAGACCACGCTGCTCACGAGTTTCGCGCTCGAAATCGACTACGACCCGCACTGGCTCTCGCTCGATGCCTCGTGTGGATCTCCCGAAGTGTTTGCCGAGCAAATCGCGGCAGCCCTTTCGACATCTGGCAACGGCGGACGGCTTTCCACCGCGGCGAAGCCGGCCGATTTGCAGGCGTTTGTTTCCGCGGCTGTGCGCTCCGCGGCGGCACGGTCGGAGCGCCCGCTATGGCTCGCGATCGACAACCTCCACGAGCTGACGGACTCCCATCCTGCGACAGCGCTCATTCCGTGGCTGATGGAGTGTCTGCCGGATGGCTCAGAGCTCGTCTTATGTGGCCGCGAACTCCCGTTCCTGCCGGAGATTGACGAGCGAATCGCTACTGGTGGTTGCCTCGTCCTCGGGAGCGCCGACCTGGCCTTCGAGCTGAACGAGATCGAGGCGGCCATCGCGACAGTTGGAGCAGACGCTCCATCGGCTGAGGCCGTGCTTGCTGAGACAGACGGCTGGCCTGTCGGGGTGATGGCCGTGCTGTCCGGGTCTGCGGGCTCGGCTTCTGGCGCCGAGCGGTTAACCAGCGCGGCGTTCGAACGTTACCTCGCCGTGCAAGTCTGGGACGGGGTACCGCAAGCGCTGAAACCGGTCCTGCTTGCGCTCTCGGTGCCGCCCACCATCTCCAAGTCTTCCGTGGTCCACCAGCTAGGGCCTGGCGTGTGGACAGAATTGGACCGCTGGCTATCGCAGCGCGACTTCCTCTCGGAGCGGTTGACCGGAGCTTCGCTGCGGCTAAACCCGTTGTTGCGACAGTTCCTGCAGGACGAATTCGAGCGCGTTGACCCGGAAGGGTACGAAGCCGCTTTCAAGCAGTTGGTCGGCGCGATGATCGCCGACGGGCGCATCCAGGAAGCTCTCGAGTTCGCCCGGGCGCCCGGCCGCGAGGAGTTGCTGGCAACGCTACTGGAGGAGCACGCCCCGGCATTGATCATTGAGGGGTCGTTGACGTCGCTCTGGCGGGCGTTCGAAAGCCTCTCGCGCGAAGCGCTCGGGAACAGGCCGCTCCTGCGCGCCGTTTGGGCCCGCCTCCTCAGCTACCTGGGTGACCCCAACGAAGCGTTGGGCTGCGCGGATGCTCTCCTGGCCGACCCGGGAGTGAGGGGAGCGGTGCGCATCCACGCCACGCTCGCGCGCTTCCGCAGCCTTCGCCTGTTGGGACGGCCGGACGAACTCCTCGCGCATGTTGCAGCGCTTCGCGCGGTGGAGATCTGCGACGACCCGGTGGTGATGTGCGAACTCGCGTTCAACCTGGGCGAGATCGAACTCTCGGTGACACGCGATTTCGGCAAGGCCGAACGGCTCCTCGACGACGCGATCCGCGCGGCCGAGGCCGCTCGCTCGGGCCCCCTTGAGTTGCTCGCGCGATCGACTCTTGGCCAGGCACTGGCGATGCGGGGTGATGCGCCGGCGGCGGTCACGGTCCTGACCAAAGCGGCCGCGGGTTGGCGGAAGGTTGGCCGCTCTTCCAACCTGGGCTGGGTGTTGAACAACCTCGGCATGGCCCACCTCGATGTCGGCGACTTCGAGAGCGCGGCGGCCGTGATGACAGAAGCGCGGCAGGAGGGGATCCTGTGCGGCAACCAGCGCAATGTTGCCTACGCCACAGCGTCGCTCGCCGATGCGCAGCTCGCGCTGGGCAACTACCAGGCTGCTCGCGAAGGATACGAAGAGGCCATCCGCATCTGTGCGGAAGATGCGCCGGACGAAATGCTTGCGGCGCTCTCCGTTTCGGGACTGTCGGCGGCCTTCCTCGGGCTTGGCGATATTCAGCAGGCGGACTTCTTCTCGCGCAGAGCGTTGCTCATCGCGGAGAGTGCGGGGAACTCGTTCGAAATGGCCTACTGCAAGCTGCAGCAAGCAGCGGTGGAATCGGTCGCTGGCAACCACGTTGTCGCCGTGGCGGAGGCGAACGAAGCGGCGCAGCTGTTCGAGAAGATGGACTTGCTTCCGCGCCTTTGTGTCACGTACTACAGGCTGGCGATGGCCTATTTCCGGGCGAACCGGCGGCACGATGCCCAGGAAGCCCTGCGAAAGCTCGGGGAGACGATTACCCGGCCGTGGATCGTTGGCTGCCTCGTTCCCCTGGTGAGGGAACACCCGATGTTCGCGCAGTGGGCTGCCGCCCGAAACGTGGCCGGCCGGACATTTCGCGACATGATCGAGCGCCAGCGCTTCGGGCACGACAGCGATGGCGAAGTTGCTCCTGCCGAGCCCGCCGGCCGATTCCCAACCGTTGTCGCTCGAAGCCTGGGTGCGCTGGCCGTTGCAGTCGGCGGCCGCGAAGTGACAGACGAAGCATGGTCCAGTATCCGCGCCAAGGAGATGTTCTTCCTGCTGCTTGCTCACCGCGGTGGGCTGCGGAAGGAAGAAGCAGTCGAGTTCCTCTACCCGGAGCTTGCTCCGGAGAAGTGCAACAGCGCGTTCCACTCAAACCTGTATCGGGTTCGCCGCGCGCTTTTCGCTGAGAGCGTCGTTCGGCGGGACGGGACTTATCTACTCAACCCCGACGGTGCGTTCGAATGGGACGTGGCCCAGTTCGAAGCCGCAATTGGCCGCGCTCAGACGCTGGACCCCGGCTCTCGCGAACGCGCTACGGCCTTCCAGGAAGCGATTTCGCTCTACCAGGGCCCATTCGCGGAGGCGTTCTTCTCCGAATGGGCGCGCGGGATCCGGATCCGGGTGGAGCAGCAGGCGAATGAGTCGCTGGCGCTTCTCGCGGGCTACTTCGCCAGCCGGTCGGATTATGAGTCGGCCGTGCTTTGCATGGAGCGCGTGCTGCGGGCAAACCGGTACAACGAAGAAGCCGCCTACCAGGTTGCGCGCTTCAGGGCGCAGGGGGGACAGGCGACGGCAGCGCTCGCGTTCATCGACGAATACCGGGAAACGTACGAGTCGGAGCTTGGCGCGGCCCTCCCAGCGCGATTCGGCACGCTGCGCGCCGAGATCGCCGCCGGGAAAGCCGGCTAACCAGAGCCTACGCGGCATAACCACGCCGCAAACCAGAACTTCGTCCGTTGATCATCGGTCTACGACATAGTCGCGAGAGTTTCGCGAGAACCCCCGGGGTAGTCTCCAAGTGTCAAACCCTGACACGTGGAGGCTGCACCCAATGTCCCGAATCATCTCGATCCTCGTCCCCCTCGCCGCGCTCGCCATGATCGCCCTGGCCGGCGCCGCACCGTACCAGTCCTACTAGACCCCGGCCGCGCGGCTCGCTGTTGACAGTCCCTGTCCAGCCGGCCGCGCGCACCAGCCGGGGCATTTCCCGTCCCGGAGATACGTGGTGGCTGCTTGGCGCAGCCACCATTTTTCTTGCCCAACAGATCAGCATTCGGCTCGTAGGCAGCCATGGGCTGCAAGGCAGCGCGCGGCGCGCGGTGTTCGTCGGCACAACGGCAGCGCTCGTGGCGCTGGCGCTACGGTTCCGGCGATTCTGGGGAGCCTGGCTAGTCGCGGCCGGGATCGCGATGAATCTGGCGCCCATGGCCGCCCATGGCGGGTCGATGCCAATCGACTGGCAGGTTCTGCATTCGAGCGGAGCGTTCCCCGAAATCACCGCCGACTACATTGGGCGGCAAACGCCGGATGGAAAGGACGTCGTCCTTGAGCGCGACGACATTCGTTTCTACGCGCTCTCCGACCGCTACGTGCTCACGCTTCCGGTCTACGGACCGAACATCTACAGTCTCGGCGACTTTGTCCTGTTTTCGGGCGTAGGACTGGTGCTGGCGCAGGCCGCGATAGTGCTGGCGGCGCCAGCGTTGAGGGGAAGAGCCCGGGCGGATGATGAGGGTTAGCCCGCCCGGGCTATGCGCCAGCCGCGGATGGATTCGCGTTCGGTGAAATCATCGACGCAGGGGCCGCAGAGCCGCCCGGCGTAGGATTCGAAGTCGCCGTTTCGGTGCTCCAACACGAGGTTCTTCTCGCCCGGGATGCCGCAAATGAGGCAGGTGGCCCCGCCCGGCAGCTCTTCCTTGCCGCAGGCATCGCAACGAAGGAGGCCGAAACGGTAGGGGGCCATTTGGTGCCGGCCCGGCGGGCAGTAGCGTTCGAGCCACAACTCAACCCAGCTTTGCTGCAATGGCACGATCGCATCGTACACACGCCCACGACTACAGAAAGGGGTGCTACGCTGGCGGGCCAGAGCTGCATGGAGGGATCGTTCGAGCATGCGTTTCATCATCTACGGGGCCGGTGCGATTGGCGGGACGATCGGTGGCCGCCTCCACCAGGCGGGCCACGAGGTGGTGCTCATCTGCCGCGGCGAGCACCTCCGCGCCATCCAGGCGAACGGGCTCCTTCTGCGCGCCCCGGAGGGGGAGGTTCGTCTGCCCATTCCCGCGTTTGGCAATCCTCGCGAGATCGGCTTTCGGGCGGATGACGCCGTCATCCTCACGATGAAGACTCAGGACACAGAGCCTGCGCTCCGCGAACTCGAGCTGGCGGCCGGCACCGACATCCCGGTGATCTGTGCGCAGAACGGCGTCGAAAACGAGCGCCTGGCGCTGCGGCGCTTCAGCAACGTGTACGCGATGTTGGTTGCATTGCCCGCAACGTTTCTCGTCCCGGGCGAAGTGACGGCCTGGGCGGCGCCGTTAAGCGGTGCGTTGCATGCCGGGCGCTACCCTTCCGGAGCGGATGGAACGATCGCGGAAGTGTGCGCGGCGCTGTCGAGTTCGAACTTCCTCGCTCACGCCGATCCGGAGGTGATGCGGTTCAAGTACCGGAAGCTTTTGCACAACCTGGGGAACGGCCTGGAGATCGTGACCGGCCGGGCGTCCTGGGGGGCCGGCGGAGAGATTGGCGCGTTCACGGAGCGGATGAGGGCCGAGGGTACAGCATGCTTTGCCGCGGCCGGAATCGACGCCATGCCGCAGGAGGAGTACTTCGAGCGAGTGCAGAAGCACTACCGGGCCGTCGAGATGGAGGGCGGCCCGCGGGCGGCGAGTTCCACCCTTCAGAGCGTCATGCGCGGGCACACAACGGTGGAGGTCGACTACCTCAACGGCGAGATCGAATTGCTGGGCGCCCTCCACGGCATACCCACGCCGTGTAATTCCGTTGTGCGGCGGAAGGCCGTGGAGATGGCCGCGCGCAGTGTCCCGCCCGGTTCGATGTCTGTCGAAGAGCTTTCGCGCCTGGCCGATGCCGCCCTCGCGCCCGCCTGATCTCAGGCTTCGAGAAACGCGGTGGAGGCGAGTACTGCCAGCGCCCGGCCGACGACATGGTCGAGGTGCCAGGGGAGCAGGTCCGCGAGCGAGTCCGGGAGCCCTTCAATCTCCAGAGTAATCCGTCCCTGCGCTACGCCTTCTCGCAACCCTGCGCACAGGTCTTCGCGCGTGTGGGTTCCATCGACCAGCGGAAGGAGGAACCTGGCGGTGGCATCGAGGCTCACTGCCTGGTGACGCAGGTTGGTTAGCGGCCGGCCATGGTCCGCCTGGAAGCGGGCCATGGCGTGGGCCACGGGAAGCTTCCCTGGTTTCGCGACGAGGGCCGGCTCGTGGACGCACGCGTCGACAACATCTCGCGCGAGAAGCTGGAGCAGCTCGGCGCCGGCTTCCGTGCCGGCAATCGACGGATCGTGGACGGGCGGCGCGAGCCGCGAAGTCAGTTCATCGAGCGTGAGCGCCTCGGGAGCAGCATCGATCAGGACTGACACGATGCTTCGGGCGAGACCCGGGCTGAGCGTCACGACGAGGCCCGCGGGCGTCCGCACTTTGACCTCAGATGCCGAGAACTCCGGCTCGCCGGGATCGAGGTAGATCGCATCCGAGCGAAGGCGAAAGTGCGTGAGGATCTTCGGCTGGAGGTCACGTTCGAGCTGATGGCCGGCGCGGCAGATGATGCTCTGGCGGAACATCCGGTTGGTAATGAAGTCCCGGTATTGCTCCAGGGCCACATTCGTGCGGGCTATCTTCTCGATTGTGGCAAGGGCCTGCGGGGGGAGGTCGGTGCCGAGCATGCCGGGGAAGTTCGCGTCGCCAAGATAGTGAAGGTCGTGCGGCTCCAGGCGATCCACGAATTCGTGCAGATAGCAAGGACGGTTTTCCCGTTCGAGGTGTTCGTGAATCAGGTAGTAATCCGGACGGTCTTCGAGCAACGACCGTTCGAGCGAGAGCACCCCGGCGTAGGCGCTGAGCGACGGCATGCCGGCCGATGCCATGCCGTTGACGGCCTCCTGGAGGAACTCGATCAAGGCCCGGGCCTGTTCGGCGCGTTCGGCGATCTCGGGAAAGTAGCGCGTGTGGTAGAGCAGCATGTCGCGGACGGCGCCGCGCATGTGCCATCCGGGGTATGTGTTGTAGCTGATGAAAGCAACGCCTTCAGGTGTGAGGAGCTCGTTGCAGATGGCGAGGATGCGGTCCTGCACCTCGGGCGCCACCCACGAGTAGACGCCGTACGCAATGATGTAGTCGAAGCGGCCCAGGTCTTCGCCTACCTCGAGGATGTCGCGCGATTCGAAGCGCACATTCCGCACGCCCGCTTCGGCGGCGAACGCGGCCGCACTCTCTATTTGCCGCGACGAAAGGTCGATGCCCACGAACTCGGAATGGGGAAGGCCGGCCGCCATCGGGACCAGGTTCCCGCCGCCAGCGCAGGCGAGTTCGAGCACCCGGCAGCCATCGACCGGCGCCGGCGACATGCCGAACAGTGTCGCCATCGTCGCCAGCTTGTTGGGGTGGGTGTCCGAGATAGACACGCCTTCGTAGGGCACTTCGTCGTAGGTGGCGTGCGTCCGGAACTCAACCATCGCGGGCCATTGTCGCCGACGCACCAAGGGGGGCGCATCCGCTCACTGGTGAAGCGACTCGTCGGGGCCGTCGGCCGTGATCCCTCCGGCGTAGAGCGCCGAGATCTCGTCTTCACCCAGGTGGAGCAGGTCGCGCATGACATAACTGTTGTGGTCGCCGAAGCCGGGCGCGGGCAGGCGGATGTGCCCGGGCGTGCGCGAGAGTTTCCACGGCGGCGCTTCCATCTCCCAGGTTCCGGCATCCGGGTGGGTGTGCTCGACCCAGGCGCCGCGTGAGCGCAACTGGGGGTCAGCGAGCAGCCCGGGAATGGGCAAGACAGCCCCGGAGGGCACGCCGTAGCGCTGGAGGTGGTACATCGCCTCGCGGTCACCGTGCGAAGTAGTCCAGGCGTCGATGACGGCGTCGAGCTCGTCTTCGTTCGCTTTGCGCGAGGCGTTGGTGGCAAACCGTGGATCGGCGGCGAGCGCGGGTTGGTCGATGGCGCGACAAAGCGCTTCGAACTGCGCATCGGACTCGCAGGCGATGGTGACCCAACGATCCTCTCCGGCGCTGCGGTAGCGGTTGTGAGGGGCGAGGAACGAGTGCCGGTTGCCGAGCGGCGGCGGCTGCGCGCCGTTCATGCTGTAGTCGACAAGGTACTCGCCCACGAACATCGTCAGGTTCTCGCGCTGAGCGAGTTCGATGTACGTTCCCTCTCCGGTGCCGTTGCGCTGGCGGACGGCCATCGCGACGGCGGCCACGAGGGCCGTGCCGGCGATGGGATCCCCGTAACTGAAGCCGGTCTTCATCGGCTCGTCGGCTTCGTACCCGGAAACGGAGACGATGCCAGCGAGCTGCTCGACGTTCGACCCGTACGCGACATAATCCTTTTCAGGTCCCGTCTTCCCGTGGCCCGGCATGGAGACGTAGATGATGCGCGGGTTGACCGCGCGGACGGCCGCATAAGAGAGACCCAGGTTGTCCATCACGTCCGCGCGGAAGTTCTCGACGATTACGTCGCTGATGGCGCAGAGCTTCAGGAGGACGTCCCGGCCTTCAGGGTCCGAGAGGTCGAGGGCGAAGCCGTACTTGTCGCGGTTGTTGTGGTTGAAGTAGGCGGACTTGTTGAACCACTTCGGTTCAGTGCGCGGGATGCCGCCGAGGCTGCGGAGGAGGTCCCATTGGCGAGGGGATTCGACCTTGATGACCTCTGCGCCATAGTCGCCGAGCATGCGGGTGCCGAATGGCCCGGCCCAGACGGCGGTGAGGTCGATAACGCGGATGCCCGAAAGGGGCGCGGTCATCGCGCCGCCTCGAGACGCGCGAGACTGGGCGGGCCATGCCACGTTTCGCCGTTATCGAGCCGCACCTGGAGGGCCGTGCCGGTTGCTTCCACGACCCCGGGGAGAGCGGAGCCGTCGCGCGGGAACCCCGGTCTCGCGGGCACCGTCACGCGCGCACCGACCGGGAAATCCGCCGAGGCGGCAATTTCGATGGTCTCGATGCGGCGGCCGATCGAGCGGGCCATGACCTGGAAGAGCGCGAAGTCGTTGGTTGCCCGGAGTGTCTTGAGTGCCGCGTCCCGGCGGGCGGCCGTCCTGGCCGGCCGGAGGTCGGCGGGCGGCGGAATCGTGTCTTCAGCGCCCCGGGCCAGGAACTGGCCGACCATCCGCTTCGCCCGCGGAGCTACTTCTTCGACGAGCTGATGGAGCAGGCCAATGTCGTCGGTCTCTTCGAAGAAGGTCATGGCCTGGGCGACATCTTCGCGGGCGGTCATGCCGGGACCGACTCGGCGGTGAGGCGGGCCATCTCTTCGGATGAGAGGCCGGCGACGTCGCGAAGGACTTCGTTAGTGTGCTCCCCGAGCAGCGGCGCGCACCCGGAAGCCCAGCCACGGGGTCCGATCCACCAGGGCGGGCCGGGGTAGGACGCTTCGCCGGCAACCGGGTGGTCGATGCGCTGGATGAAGCCGCGAGCGTTGAGCTGCGGGCTTTCGAGCAGGTCGGCCATGGTGTGGACAAAGGCCACCGGCGCGCGGCCGGCGCCGGCGCGCTGGTAGATATCGCGCTTCGTTTCGGTGGCGGCCCAGGCGTAGAGCTCGGCCATCAGCTCATCGTTGTGGACGAATCGGTCCTGCTGGGTGGCATAGCGCGGGTCATCGAAGAGGTCGGGGCGGTTGATGGTATCGGTGAATGGCTTCCAGTTCCGGGGCATGAGATGGATGCCAAGGTGGCCGTCAATGCAGGGGTAGATGCCTATGAAGCTGGCCATGAAGTTGCCGCGGCGCTGGCCCGACCAGCGGCCAAGGTACGTGTAGTTCGGAATGCCCGCTTCGAGGAGTGGGGCCATGCAGTGTTGCACGCTCACATCGACATGCTGCCCGAGCCCGTCGCGCTCGGCCGCGAGGACCCCGAGCATCGCCGCGGAGAAGCCGTTGAGGCCGCCCTGGTAGTCGGCCTGGTAGCCGCCGTTCTTGAGCGGGCCGCCTTCCTGGGTGCCCGTGATGAACATCTGCCCGCCCATGGCGAAGGCGACGAGGTTGTTCGAACGGAAGTCGGCGTAGGGGCCGTCCTGGCCATATGCGGTGATCGAGACGACGACAAGCCGCGGGTTCACGGCCGCGAGCGCGGCGTAGGTGAGTCCGAGCGCGCGCATATCGGTGGGGCGGAAGTTTTCGATGAGGACATCGGAGGACGCGGCCAGGCGGAGGCAGGCCTCGCGGCCGGCGGGCGACGCGACGTCCAGTTGAACCGACTTCTTGCCTGTGTTGAGGTAGAGGAAGAGCGAACTTGTCTCAGGGTTTGGGGCCCCGTCTTTGAACGGGCCATGGGCGCGGGCGATATCGCCGCCTGGTGGCTCGACCTTGATGACCTCGGCGCCGTAACCCGCGAAGAGCTTGCCGCAATAGGGCGCGGAGACGAACGTGCCGAGTTCGAGGACGCGGAGGCCGGAGAGTGGTTGGGCCATGCGGCGGATTCTACGAGGCGGGACGCGCTCTCGCGATCCAGGCGTATGGGCTATTCGTGGCGAAACAGTTCGTCAAGGATCGCCGCGCGGTTATTCAGAAACTCCTTCGTGACTGCGTAGTGTTCGGTGTTCTCGTATTCGATGGGCCGGAGCCCCTCGTCTCCCAGGTGGAGGATAGTTGCCCCGGGGTAGGCCATGATGATGGGCGAGTGGGTCGCGATAAGGAACTGTGAGTCCTGCCGCACGAGCCGGCGGATCAGTGCCAGGCACGCCAACTGCCGGGCTGGTGAGAGCGCCGCTTCTGGTTCGTCGAAGACGTAGAAGCCGCGCGGTTCCAGCCGGTAGGTCATGAGGTCGATGAATGCCTCCCCGTGGGAGCGCACGTGCAGCGAGACCGGGGCCCGGTCCGGGCCGTACCCGGAGACGCCGAGCCGTTGAATCTCCGAGGCGACGTTGTAGAAGCTCTCGGCGCGGGCGAAGTAGCCGAAGCGCTCGCGCCGCGGACCGCGGACCAGGCGTGTGTACTGGTGGAGGGAGGAGTGGGTGGCCAGCGTGCTGAAGTTGAAGTTACGCGAGCCGCCCTCAGGGTTGAGGCCCGCAGCGATGGCGATAGCCTCAATCAGCGTTGACTTGCCGCTGCCGTTTTCGCCTACGAGGAATGTGACCGGCGAAGTGAAGTCCACTCTGCGCAGGTCGCGAATGGCGGGCAACGAGAACGGGTAATCCCGGGTGTCCGGAGGCGGCTCGATGATGGCCGTACGGACGATGGGCTCCCACTTCGGCTTCCGCGTTCGGGGCTTGGGCGCGGTCCGACGGGTGCTCACAGCTCCAGCTTCATCCCTTCGTGGCTGGCGACGAAGCCAAGGCGGCGGTAGAAACGGTGGGCATCGGTACGGCCCTTGTTGCTGGTGAGCTGCAAGCGGTAACAGCCGTTCCGGCGGGCCTCGTTGATTGCCCAGATCATCATCGCCTCGCCAATGCCCTTGCTGCGCTGCGACTGAGCGACGTGGACGCTTTCCACCTGAGCGACCGGCCGGCCGAGGTGGGAGAGACCACGAAGCACGGCGAACTGGAAGGTGCCCACCACCTCACCCCCGAGGTCAGCGACCATCACGGCTGTGGCCGGGTTGGCCTGGATAGCGCGGAAGGCATCGAGATACGCGCCCGGCAATGGCGGGCCGGGCTGTTCGGCTGACTCGCCCCACGCGCCGAGATGGATCAAATCGACGATCCGCGGCAGGTCTCCTTCCGTGGCTCGGCGAATGACGGCTCCCGAGACGTGTTGACCGCTAGCCGCGGGAGGGAAGCTGCACCTGGACGTTGCCGCGGGTGCTGGGTTCGCCGTTCGCGAGCGTCACAACTTCGAGTTCGACAATCCTCGCAGCGCCGTCTTCGCGCTTGTCGACGATGCGGCCCGAGAGGACGAGCGGCCGGTCCGCGACATCGGGGCGGCGGTACGCGACGCGGAGGTTGTTCACCTGAGCGGCCGGGCCAGCCCAATCGCTGACGTACTGGGTGATCCAGGACAGCTTGAGGAGTCCAGGCACGAGGGCGCCGCCAACGCCCATGCGCTTGCCGGCTTCGGCATCGGCGAAGGCGGGGTTTGTCGGGTTATCGCGCCCGAAGAAGTCGATGGCCATATCCGTGGTGGGCGTGCGTTCCAGGGGTTCGAGCTCGTCATCCACCTTCACGTCCTCGAAGTAGCGCTGCGTCATTCGTCGCCCCTCCGCGCGGACTTTGGGTCGAACTGGGTGATGGTGACCATGGCGGAGGCGACGTGGTTGCCCGCAGCGTCGTAGTACTCGGTGCCAGAAGTAACAAGGATGCTGTAGCCGTAGCGCCCGCCGAGGCGATCTCGGATATCGAACACCTGGGAATAAGCGGTGAGGGTCTCGCCGATTTTGAAGGGGCGGGTGAACTTCCACTCCTGCTGCGTGAGCAAGCCGCCCGGAAGGACCATGACGCCGGCGCCACGGCGCGGGCCGCCACCGAGGCCTGCGATGACGTACGGCGGTGCGATTCCCGTGCCATCGGCGTAGCGCGGGTCGGTATCGGCGAGGATGTCGCGCATCCGCTTCGCGTCTGCTTCATTGACGGTGATCGTCACAGGGTCGCCCTTGACGCCGATCGTGGCGCGATGAGCTTCGGTAATCAGGCTCTGTTCGGGTACGGTCATGCGCTTCTCCGGAGCCGCAAGTCTAGCACGGGGCAGCCGCGGAGTGTCCGTTGGGCGCCGCGGCCTATGATACGTTCAAGCTATCTATCCATAGCGTTGACGAGAGGAACACAGGATGCGCATCGATCGCGTCGGGATCATTGGGTCGGGGCTTATGGGCAGCGGTATTGCCCAGGTGGCGGCCTACAGCGGCTGCGAAGTAACACTCGTAGACGTCGACCAGGCCCGGGTCGATGCGGGGATAGCCGGCATCCGGAAGCGGCTGGAGCGAGAGGCCGAACGCGGGCGCATCAGCCCCGCTGACTGCGAGGCGGCCTCGGCGCGGCTCTTCGGAGTCGCCGATATGGAGACGATGGGCTCGCTGGGCAAGGTGGATGCGGTGATCGAGGCGGTTATCGAGGACATCCACGTGAAGAGCGGGATCTTCAAGAAGCTGGGCGAGGTGTGCCGGCCGGAGGCGCTGCTTGCGAGCAACACGAGCTCGCTGCCGCTGAGCGACCTCGCGGCGGCGAGCGGACGGCCCGAGCGTGTGATCGGCCTGCATTTCTTCAACCCACCATGGGCTCTGAAGCTGGTCGAGATCGTTTCAACGGCAAGTACGACCGACGAGACGCTCGCCGATGCCCTGCAGCTCTGCGAACGGATGGGCCGCGTGCCCGTGCAGGTGAAAGACACGCCCGGCTTCATCGCGAATCGGCTGCTGGTGCCGTTCATTTTCGACGCGATCGACCTGATGGATAGTGGTGTGGCGACGGCGCAGGACATCGACGATGCGTGCAAGGTGGGCCTGAACCACACGATGGGCCCGCTCGCGACGGCCGACCTGATCGGCCTCGACACGCTCAAGCTGATCGCGGAGAGCATGTTCGAGGAGTACGGCGAGCCGCGGTTCAAGGCGCCGACGCTGCTGCGCAGGCTCGTGTCACTGGGTCACCTCGGACGGAAGAGCGGGCGGGGCTTCTTCAAGTACGGTTAGCGTCGAGTTCGACCACCATCCCGTCGTACGCCATCTCCCACCCGGGAGGCGGGTTGGTGAGTACGTCATCGCTCATGTGCGTAAGAATGATCCGGCGGCATTTAAGCTCGTTCCGGTGGGCGGCGAGCGTCGCGACATCCAGGTGGAACGGGACCTGCTTCTCGCGGTAGTAGCCTTCGGCGATGAAGAGGTCGGCGCCCTCGGCGGCTGTCGTGAGGCTGTCGTCCCAGGCGGTGTCGCCTGAGTACGCGATGGTCGCTCCGGTGAACTCGATCCGGTAGGCGTACGCCGGCGCGCCGCTTGCGTGCGAAACCGGGAAGGCACTGACGGCGGCGCCCGGAATTGCCAGCGGCTTGCCGCTTTGGACTTCTACAAACTCCATGGCGAAGCGTCGCTGGACGCTCGCCGAGCCCGGATAGAGCACGTCCATGGCCTGCTCGACCCGCTTCGTGATGCCAGGCGGGCCGGCTACGGTAAGCGCGAGTTCGCGCCGGCTGAACTGGCCGTCCAGCACGAGGAACGGGATCCCGCCGAAGTGGTCGCCGTGGAGGTGGGAGATCGCGATCGCCTGGATCGTCGCCGGGTCCAGCGCCTTCTTGATCGCGGGCAGCGACGAGCCGCCGCAGTCGAGGAGCAGGGACGCGCCGGTGGCCTCCAGATGGATGCAGGCGTGCGAGCGGCCGCCGTCGGCGAAGGCGTTGCCCGTGCCGAGGAAT
>JBGOVF010000175.1:0-5682 GCA_041477975.1 Tepidiformaceae bacterium | reverse complement strand
GCAGGACGAAGGCGAGGCCCCGGCCGGCTGGACCGACTGGGAGCGGCTCACCTCCCGCCAGCCCAAGAGCGCAACCCCGTTGGTGGAGCAGGACGAGAACGATACGACCTCCATCAACTACACCTCCGGCACCACGGCCAGGCCGAAGGGCGTGATGCTCACGCACCGCAACTGCTACATCAACGCTTACAACTTCATCGCCCACCTCCGCATCCAACACGAGGATGTCGAGCTCTGGACCCTCCCGATGTTCCACGCCAACGGCTGGGGCGGCCCGTTCGCATTGACAGCCATGGGCGCTACCCATGTCGTCCTCCGCGCTGTTGTGGGAGAGGATATCTACCGCCTGATCGAAGAGGAGAAGGTGACGTTCGCCTGCATGGCGCCGGCGGTGCTCAGCACCATCCTCAACTATCCCGATAAGGCGAAGCACAAGATCACGACTCGGCCGCGCTTCACGGTCGCTGGCGCCCCGCCCCCGGCGGCCTTCATCGAGCGCCTCGAAAAGGAGCTCGGCTGGGAGTTCATCCAGATCTACGGTCTTACCGAGACTGCGCCGATCCTCACCGTGTCCACTCCAGACCACCAGAACCCGGATGGGAAGGACTATTCGCGCCGCGCCCGTGCCGGTGTCGAGGCCATCGGCGTCGATATCCAGGTGCTGGATGACGACGGAAAGCCAGTGCCGATGGACAACAAGACGATCGGTGAGGTTTGCGCGCGCTCGAACGTCGTCCTGAAGGGCTACTGGGAGCAGCCGGAGGAGACCAACAAAGCCATCTACGGCGGCTTCTTCCACAGCGGCGACCTGGGCGTTTGGGACGAGTTCGGCAACGTCAACATCGTCGACCGCAAGAAGGACGTGATCATCTCCGGCGGCGAGAACATCTCCTCGCCGGAAGTGGAAGACGCGCTCTACAAGCACCCCGCGGTCCTCGAATGTGCGGTCATCGGCGTGCCGAGCGAGAAATGGGGCGAGACACCGAAGGCGCTCATCGTCCTGCGCGAAGGCGCGACGGCCACGGAACAGGAGATCCTGGACTTCAGCCGCCAGCACCTGGCCCATTTTCGTTGCCCCACCTCGGTCGATTTCGTCGAGTCGCTCCCGCGAACGGCCACCGGGAAGCTGCAGAAGTTCGTGATCCGGGAACAGTACTGGAAGGGCATCGAACGGCGTGTGAACTAGATCCGTTCGCGGCGCCCGCTCTTTCCCACGCTCGAATCACCGGCACTCCGAGGTGATCCATGCGCTCCACGCAGTCGTTCGAAATTGCTGTCCCCATCGATGCCGTCTGGTCCATCGTCGCCGATCCCAGTCGGCTGAGAGTCCTGCAACACGCGATTGAATTGCCTATGCTTCGCGCATGACCACTACGCTCTCTGCCCTCGAAGTCGCGGACCGCTTGTTCGCCGCAATCCAGGCAGGTGATGTGGAGGGCGTGCGCGCCGTCTACGCGCCCGGCGTGCAGGTCTGGCACAACTTCGACATGGTCGACCAGACCGCCGACGAGAATCTGCGCGTCCTCGCCTGGATGGTCCGCAAGGTGAAGGACCTGTGCTACGAGGACGTCCGCCGCTATGAGATCCCCGGCGGGTTTGCTCAGCAGCACGTGCTGCGTGGCGTCGCACCGAACGGGCAGGCGATCGAAGTTCCGGCAGCGATCTTCTGCACGGTGGTAGATGGCCGGATCACGCGCCTCGAGGAGTACCTCGACACGGCCCAGACGGCCGTGCTCCGCGCATGACGCCAGGCGCCCGGCTTCGCGCGCTGATGGCTGAGGGGACGGTTGTTGCCCCTTTTGTGTTCGATGGCGTGCAGGCGAAGCTGGCGCAGGAGGCCGGCTTCCCGGCCATCTACATGAGCGGCTTCGGCACGGCCGCATCGTACGGCCTGCCGGATATGGGCCTGATTGGGCTGGGCGAAATGGCCGCCAACGCAGCGCGCGTTGCCGCCGCGGTGGCGGTCCCGGTCATCGCGGACGCGGACACGGGTTACGGCAACGAGACGAACATCGCCCGCACGGTCGCGCTCTACGAACGCGCGGGGGTCGCGGCGCTCCACATCGAAGACCAGGAGTGGCCGAAGCGTTGCGGCTTCCTCGAAGGCAAGCGCGTCATTCCGCAGGCTGAAATGGTCACGAAAGTGCAGGCCGCGCTCTCAGCCCGATCGGACCCCGGCCTCGTCATCATCGCCCGCACCGACGCCTTGCAGCCCAACGGTTGGGACGACGTTCTAGCCCGTGCCCGGGCGTACCGCGAGGCCGGAGCGGATATGGTCTTCGTGGATGGCCTGAAGACCCGCGACGACGTCGTTCGCGCGGCAACCGAGCTTCGGGGAGTCCCGCAGCTGGTAAGCACCTGGCTCATCACTCCGGCGGAGGCGCGAGAACTTGGATTCGCGCTATTCATCCACCTGGGCATCATGCTGCGCCACTTCGCGGACTTCCGCGCCTCTCTCGCCGAACTCTCCGAAACGGGCGCCGTTCGCTTGCCGGGCGACGACCCCGGGATCGAGCGCATCACGAGGCTCCTCCAGGGCTAGCCCGCGTGCTTGCCACGGGGTCCGCTTTGCTCCACGCTCTTCGCCTCTTCGGCACTACTCTGTTACGTTGAGGAACACCCTGGGGTGGGTCATGAGTGAACTGGGGACCTGGCTGATACGGGCTCGCGAAGCCCGCGGCCTTACCCTCGAAGACGCAGAACGAGACACGCGCATTTCCCGCCGGTACCTGCAGGCACTCGAAGCAGAACAGTTCGAGGTCATCCCCGCGCCGGTCTATGCGCGCGGTTTTCTGCGCTCCTATTCGCAGTACCTGGGCCTCGACCCCCAGGAGGTGCTGGCTCTCTTCCCCCGCGAAGAGGACCCCGCCTATAGCCAGGCCGCGCACGCGGCGACTGCCGGCGGGACGCATCGACCGAGCCCAGAGCAGCCGGCAAGCGCGGTGGGCGCCTCTCGCCCCACCTGGCGCACCCAACCGCCGCCTCCGGGGCGGCCGGCGCCGTCGCGCGCACCGGGCCAGGCGGCGTCGCGGCAGGTGAGGCAATCCAACCTCCCGCTCGAACCGACGATCGGCATCGACATCGGCGTGCCTGCGCCCAATCGCCGCATCAATACGGATCCTGCGGCGCAAACGCGGTCAGCCGTGATCGCGATCGTGGCGGTCGGCGCGATCGTCGCAGTGGTCCTGCTCGCGATCTTGATTTCGAACCTGGGCGGGGGCAGCCAGGGCAACAGCCCGGTGCCCCAGGAAACGACATCTCCCGCGGGCGTACCTACCACAGCGGCAACCGTCGCTGCGGACACAGCCCCGGGCGTCGTGCCCTCGCTTGTTGGCATGCAGGCGGCCGCGGCCCGCACAGCCATCACGGCAGCCGGGTTCAAAGTCAAGGAAACCCGCGAGAAGTCCAACCAGCCGAAAGACACGATTACGAACCAGGCGCCCGCCGCCGATACGCAACTCCCCGCGGGGAGCACAGTCATCATCGTGATCAGCGACGGCCCATCCTGATGGCCGTCCCCCGGACGTACCACCTGGTCACCCTCGGCTGCCCCAAAAACGACGTTGATTCCGAGCATCTCGAACGCCTGTTGACCGGCGGCGAGCTGCTCCCGGTACTCCAGCCCCGCGAAGCCGACGCCATCATCGTGAACACCTGCGGCTTCATCGAGCAGAGCCAGGAGCAGTCGATGGAGGCCGTCCGCGCGCTCGCCGCGGGCAAACGCGAAGGCCAGACGCTGATCGTCGCCGGGTGCATGACCCAGCTCTACGGCCGCCAGGTCAAGCAAGAATCGCCCGAGGTCGACCACATCTTCGGCGTTGGCCAGTGGCAGGATGTCGCGCGGCTGCTCAGCGTCGATGTCGATGCCGTGTTCGACATTCCCGAGAGCCACGCGAAGGTCACGGGCCCGAGCGCCTACCTCAAGATCTCTGACGGCTGCGACGCGCCTTGCACCTTCTGCGTCATCCCAAAGATCAAGGGCGGGCTGCGTTCGGCGCCAGCCGGGATGCTGGTCAAAGAGGCGCAGCGGCTTGTGGCGGCGGGGGCGAAGGAACTTGTGCTGGTCGGCCAGGACACAACGGCCTGGGGCGAAGACCTGGGGATGCCCGTTGCGAGCGGCCTCCCCGGACTGCTCGAGATGCTCGCGGAGGCGGTTGGCCCGGATGTCTGGCTGCGGCTCATGTACGCCTACCCCAGCCGCGTCACTGCCAAACTGATCGAAACGATGGCGCGGATCCCGAACGTCGTGCACTACCTGGATGTGCCGCTCCAACACGGCAGCGAAGCGACGCTTGCGCGCATGAAACGCCCCCACAATGTTTCTCGCGTTCACGCCTTCGTCGATGAACTGAGGGCAGCAATGCCCGACATCGTCCTGCGAACCTCCTTCATCGCGGGCTTCCCCGGCGAAACCGAGGTCGAGTTCCGCGAGCTCCTCGATTTCGCAAAGGCCATCGGCTTCGACCACGCCGGCTGCTTCACCTACTCGCGCCAGCAATGGACCGGCGCCTTCGACATGTCGGCCCAGGTGCCGGACGAAGTCAAGCGTGAGCGCCGCGACCGTTTCATGCGCCAGCAACAGAAGATTGCGGCAAAACGTGCCCGCACTTTCGTCGGGCGAACGCTGCCGATGCTTGTGGAAGGCGTGGGCGAAGACGAAGACGGCGCGCCCGTCGTGGCCGGCCGCACCTACCGGGAAGCACCCGAGGTTGACGGGATTGTCTTCGCGCGGGGCGTGGCCCGGCCTGGGGCGCGCGTCATGGTGAGGATCGATTCCGCGGCGGAGTATGATCTCTTCGGAGTGTGCCTTGACGACTGATGCAGGCCCGTTGCCGTTCGAATGCTCTGACGAAGCCATCGCTGACTTCGCTCACCGGTGGGAGGTGAGTGAACTGGCTGTCTTCGGTTCCGCACTGCGGGACGACTTCGGTCCGGAAAGCGACGTCGACATCCTCTTGACCTTTGCGCCCGAGAGCCGGCCGAACCTGTTCGATCTCGCCGAGATGGCCGAGCAATTGACCAGGCTCTTTGGGCGGCCCGTGGATATCGCCACTCGGCCCGCGGTCGAGGCCAGCAGGAACTGGATCCGCCGAGCCGAGATCCTGGCCTCCGCCCGAATCCTCTATGCAGCCGCGTGACACCGCCGCGGTCCTGGACATGCACGGATTCTGCTCACGGGTCGTTTCGTACGTCGCGGGCCACTCGTTCGAGGAGTTCGCGGCCCAAACGCAATTGCAGGACTCGATCCTCCATCCTCTCGTCATGATCGGCGAAGCGGCCTCGCGAGTTTCGTCAGCCGGCCGTCTTGAGATACCGGACGTTCCATGGACCAAGATCGTCGGGATGAGAAACATCGTATTGCACGCGTACGACAGCGTGGATCTGAGGCTTGTGTGGGAGACCGTTACGCGGTCGATCCCGGAACTCCTCGGCCAGCTTGCGCCCTGGCTTCCGGCCGAGCCGTCGGACGCCGCTCCGTAGCACGGACGAAACATGATCGCGCTATTCTAATTTCCGCGCGGAGGCTTGCCGCAGCGCATCACGGAGCACTGGATGTCCGAACCCGCCAGCTACGTTATCTCCGCCTGCCGCGAGAACGACGTGAAGTTCATCCGCCTCTGGTTCACCGATATCGTCGGCGCCCTCAAGAGCTTCGCGATCACCGTTGAAGAGCTCGAAAAG